>JALQYS010000434.1 GCA_023254015.1 Paracoccaceae bacterium | reverse complement strand
CTTTGCGTGATGTATTCGGGCGAGGCGGTGGAAACCGGCGCTGTCGTCGAGGTTTTCGACAAGATGCGCCACCCCTATACGCAGGCGCTCTTCCGCTCCATCCCGCTGCCTGGTGCCGACAAGAACGCGCGCCCGCTGGTGGCCATCCCCGGCAACTTCCCCCTGCCGCATGAACGGCCCAAGGGCTGCAACTTCGGCCCGCGCTGCGACTATTTCCAGAAGGGCCACTGCGACGCGGCCGAGATCGCGATGGATACGGTGCCCGAAGGCGACCGCCACCAGACGCGCTGCCTGAAATGGGCCGAGATCGACTGGGACGCACCGCTCGAGGCCCGGCAAACCCGGGAAAAGGCCAAGATCGGCCGCGTCGTCCTCAAGATGCAGGACCTGCGCAAGTATTACTCCGTCTCGGGCTCGGCCTTTGGTGGCGGCATGAAGAAGGTGGTCAAGGCCAACGAAACCCTGTCCTTCGAGGCCCGCGAGGGCGAAACACTGGCCATCGTTGGCGAGAGCGGTTGCGGCAAATCCACCTTCGCCAAGGTGCTGATGGGGCTCGAAACCGCCACGTCCGGCTCGATCATGCTGTTTGACGAAAACGTGCAGTCCACCCCGATCACCCGGCGCAACACCGATACCGTGTCGTCGCTGCAGATGGTGTTCCAGAACCCGTTCGACACGCTGAACCCCTCGATGACAGTCGGCCGCCAGATCATCCGCGCGCTGGAGATTTTCCGCTTCGGCACCTCGGATGAAGACCGCCGCCAGCGGATGCTGGAGCTTCTGGATCTGGTGAAACTGCCCCGTGCCTTTGCCGACCGGATGCCGCGGCAGCTTTCAGGCGGGCAGAAACAGCGCGTCGGCATCGCCCGCGCCTTCGCCGGCGGGGCCAAGGTGGTGGTGGCCGATGAGCCGGTCTCGGCGCTTGACGTCAGCGTGCAGGCGGCAGTCACTGACCTTCTGATGGACATCCAGCGCGAGAACGGCACGACGCTGTTGTTCATCAGCCATGACCTCAGCATCGTGCGCTACCTCAGCGACCGCGTGATGGTGATGTATCTGGGCCATGTGGTCGAGATGGGCACGACCGATCAGGTGTTCCAGCCGCCCTACCACCCCTATACCGAGGCGCTTCTGTCAGCCGTGCCGATCGCCGACACCCGCGTGGAACGCAAGCGCATCGTGCTGGAAGGTGACATCCCCTCGGCCGTGAACCCGCCCCCCGGCTGCCCGTTCCAGACCCGCTGCCGCTGGAAATCCCAGGTCCCCGGCGGCCTGTGCGACCGTGAGATGCCTCCCGTCCAGGTTCTGGAGGGTGGCCATCAGATCAAATGTCACCTCTCCAACGAGGTGCTGTCCAAAATGGAGCCTGTCATCACCATCGCCGCCCAGTGATCTGGCTCACCCCGTGATCCTGCCCTTCTGAAAATACTCGCCGGGGTGAGCCGCTTGCGGCGAGGGGGGTGCAGCCCCCCCTTTCGCCACCGCTGGCGCGGGAACCGCGCCGGCGGGACAAAAGGCGTGCCGCAGCTTTGCGTGCTGCAAAGCTGCGGCGCAATCTGCTTGCAAAGGTCAGCCGAGGATAGCCTTGACGTAGGTTCTGGTCTCGTCAAAGGGCGGAACGCCGCCGTGTTTTTCCACCGCGCCGGGCCCGGCATTGTAGGCGGCCAGAGCCAGACGCCAGCTGCCGAACTTGGCATACATCATCGCCAGATAGCGCGCGCCGCCATCAAGGTTCTGGTGCGGGTCAGCCGCATCGACACCCAGATTGGCCGCCGTCTCTGGCATCAACTGGGCCAGCCCGGTTGCGCCCTTGTGGCTGACGGCCTGCGGATTCCAGCCGCTTTCCTGCTGCACGAGCCGCAAGAACAGGTCCTCGGGCACGCCATGCTTGCGCGCCGCCGCCTTGGCGACCTCAAGATAGGCCCCCTTGTAATTGCCCTTGTAGCGCGGCAGCGCCGCGCTGTCGGACCCGCCGCTGTCTTTCGGCGCATTGGGTTTCAGCCGCTCGGAAAAGTCATACTGACGGGCCAGCTTGCCATCCAGCAACGCAGTCTGCGACTTGAAGAGCGCAGTACGGTTCTTCTTCGAGCCGGAAAGTTTCAGTCCCTCGGCTTCGGCAGCGCCGACACAGGCCAGCGACAGGGCCAGCGCAGAGGAAAGGACAAGACGCAACGACGACATCGGGGATCCACTGGAGAGGGTCAGCGCCTGACTATAGGAATTTGCCCGGGGAATTCCAGTGCCAACCGCCCGGCTGCGGCGACATGGCCCCGATTTCGGGCTTGGTTGCAGGGGGAACAGCCCCGATCTATAGCTTTGCTCAACCATCCACCGGCAAGATGCCGGGCAGTCGAGAATCAGGCGAGAATCAGGGAGCGTGCCATGGCGGGGTCAGTGAACAAGGTCATTCTGGTCGGCAATCTGGGGCGCGACCCCGAGGTGCGGACCTTTGGCAATGGCGGCAAGGTGGTGAACCTGCGCATCGCCACCTCGGAAACCTGGCGCGACCGCACCTCGGGCGAACGCAAGGAACGCACCGAATGGCACACGGTCGCGATCTATAACGAAAACCTTGCCAAGATCGCCGAACAATATCTGCGCAAGGGCTCGACCGTCTATATCGAGGGCGCGCTGGAGACCCGCAAATGGCAGGACCAGTCGGGCGCGGACCGCTATTCGACCGAGGTGGTGCTGCGGCAATACCGGGGCGAACTGACGCTTCTGGGTGGCCGGGGCGATGGCGGTGGCGGCCAGGGCGGCGGCTATGACGATCGCGGCGCGGGTGGCGGCTATGACGATTACCAGGGCGGCGGCGGTCAGGGCGGCTATGGCGGCGGGCGCAGCGGGGGCGGACAAGGTGGCGGCATGGGCGGCGGCGGGATGGGCGGCGGTGGCGGCCGTCCCGATCTGGACGACGAAATCCCGTTCTGAGCATCGCCGCGCAGACCATGTGGAAAAAGCGGGCCAGACTGGCCCGCTTTTGTCTGTGCGGGCACTGGACCTTGGCCGGGCAATTCCCTATATAATTTCTCAAGATAACGGGCGAGATCGCGATGAACCAGCCAC
Source organism: Paracoccaceae bacterium (assembly GCA_023254015.1). Classification (GTDB taxonomy): domain Bacteria; phylum Pseudomonadota; class Alphaproteobacteria; order Rhodobacterales; family Rhodobacteraceae; genus Tabrizicola_A. The sequence continues at coordinate 2,037 of JALQYS010000434.1, read as the reverse complement.
AGGACCAGCTTGAAGGGGCGCCGCTGATCCGGCCCTCGACCACCGACCATCCGCTTTATGAACAGGTCGTTGATGCCTGCCGCACCGTGTTCGACCCGGAAATACCGGTGAACATCTTTGATCTGGGACTCGTCTATACCATTGAAATCAATGCCGAGAACGAGGTCGAAGTCCTGATGACGCTGACCGCGCCGGGCTGCCCAGTCGCCGGAGAGATGCCGTCCTGGGTGCAGGATGCCATCGAACTGGTGCCGGGCGTGAAATCGGCGCAGGTCGGCATGACCTTTGATCCGCCCTGGGGCATGGACATGATGTCCGACGAGGCGCGGCTGGAGCTGGGCTTCATGTGATCCACGGCTGCGGGCTTGAGAAAGCCCGCCCGAAAACCTATATTCTGGCCAAAGCAAAGAGGCCCCCATGTTCGGAATTCCCGGCAAAGCCGCCGTCACCCTGACCCCGACCGCAGCGAAACAGATTGGCCGCCTGATGCAAAAGCAAGGCTCGGCCGGGTTGCGTATCGGCGTCAAGAAAGGCGGTTGCGCGGGCATGGAATATACCATGGACTATGTGGCCGAGGCCAATCCGCTGGACGAGGTCGTCGAACAGGATGGCGCGCGGGTGTTCATCGCGCCCATGGCGCAGATGTTCCTGATCGGCACCGAGATCGATTACGAGATCGACCTGCTGCAGGCAGGCTTCAAGTTCCGCAATCCGAATGTGGCCGAAGCCTGCGGCTGCGGGGAATCGATCAAGTTCAAGGATGCCCCTGCGGCGTGAGGCCGATTTTTCGTCGAAAAATCGCGCTTTGCCCGGCCTTATGCCTTTTTTACTGCCGAAAGAACCGTTAACCCCAAGCTGATTTCAGGAGGGGCGGCATGCGCAAACTGGCGGCAGGAAATTGGAAGATGAACGGCAGCCTGGCGGCCCTGGCCGAGGTGAACGATTTGATTGCCGCCCATCCCGCTCCCGCTTGCGAGATGCTTCTGTGCCCGCCTGCAACGCTGATTTCCGCCATGGCGGCCATCGTGCGGGGCAGCGCGCTCTTGGTGGGGGCGCAGGATTGCCACACGCATTCTGCGGGGGCCCATACCGGCGACATCTCGGCACTGATGCTGGCCGAGGCAGGGGCGACCCACGTGATCGTCGGCCATTCCGAACGCCGTACCGACCATGGCGAGACCGACGCACAGGTTGCGGCCAAGGCGCAGGCGGCGCAGGCGGCGGGGCTCGTTGCCATCGTCTGCCTCGGCGAGACCGAGGCGCAGCGCGATGCCGGCACGACGCTGGCGGTGATCGGCGCCCAGCTGGATGCCTCGGTGCCCGAAGCCTCCACCGCCGCCAATCTGGTGATCGCCTACGAGCCGGTCTGGGCCATCGGCACCGGGCGCACCCCGACGGTCGCGCAGATTGCCGAGGTGCATGGATTCCTGCGCCAAAGACTTGCCGGGCGGATCGGGGCCGAGGCGGCAGGCGTCCGCCTGCTTTATGGCGGGTCGGTCAAGCCCTCGAACGCGGCGGAGATCTTTGCGATTGCCGATGTGGACGGGGCTCTGGTCGGCGGGGCCAGCCTGAAGGCCGCCGATTTCGGCCCCATCGTTGCGGCACTTTCTGCCGCCTGATTTTCAAACCTGTCGCAAACAGCCGTGCGGGGAGGTCGCTGCCCTGCGAAAGATCTTGTCATGTCCGATATTTCCTTCTCCCGCCAGACCACGCTTCTGAACGCCAACCTGATCTGCATGGCCTCCATGCTGATCTGGGCTGCCGGTCTGCCTGCCGCCGATCACCTGATCCCGCTGCTGATTCCCGAACAGCTGAACGCCCTGCGCATGCTGCTTGCTGCGGGGTTTCTGGTGCTGGTCTGGGCCCTGCTGGAAGGCTTTGGCCCGCTGATGCGCACCAACTGGCTGAAGGGCATCGCGTTGGGCAGCCTGATCGGGCTGGGCGCCTGGTTCCTGATCCGGGGGCAGGCGATTGGCGGGGCGGTGACGGCGGCGGTGATCTCGTCAACGCTGCCGGTGGTGGGCATCGCGCTGGAGG
>JALQYS010000373.1 GCA_023254015.1 Paracoccaceae bacterium | reverse complement strand
GTGGCGCACCAGTCGCGCGGCACGCCGATGACGCCACACCAGGCGTGGTCAATCGGGTATTTCGCGGCCTCGGGGAAATGTTCGTGCAGGATGGCGCTCAGCCGGGCGATGGTTTTGGCATCGGGTTCGCCATTGGCATCCATCCTTGAGCCGAACTTGTAGGGCACGCCGCGCGCGCCCACGGTGATGCGGCCTTCGCGCGTGCGCTGGCAGTAGCAATAGGCATTCTTCATGTCGCCGATCAGTTCATGCCCGTCCCAACCGATCCTGGCCCAGACCTCGGGCGGCAGGGGCACGGTGGCGATCTGGGCCGAGTTCAGCGGCACCCAGTCGCGCTTGTGCCCCGCGATCCCGGCGGTGAAGCCCTCGGTGCAGCGCAGGATGATCGGCGCCCGCACGATACCCTTGTCGGTCGTCACCCGGCCCTTGTCATAGGAGATGACGGTCGTGCCCTCGACAATCCGCGCGCCCTTGCGTTCCACCGCCTCGGCCAGACCGCGCGCCAGTTTCGCGGGCTGAATCCGGGTCATGCCCGACACCACCATCGCCCCCAGCGCGCCGGGAATGGCGATGCGCTGCGCCACTTCTTGCGGGGTCAGTTCGCGCACCCGGTGGCCATCGCCCCAGTGCCGGCGATGGGCGATTTCCTCTTTCATCCGCTGCAATTGCGCGGGGTTCGTCGCCACCATCATCTCTTCGGAGGGCAGGATGTCGGCGTCGATGCCCTCAGCCGCACAGACCGCGGTGATTTCCGCCACGGTGCCCTCCAGATCGCGGGCCATGGACAGAACCGCCTCGCGCGAGGTGGCTTTGGCGTATTTCGCATGGTTCCAGGCGAAAGTGCCCATGCACCAACCGCCATTGCGACCCGAGGCGCCAAAACCTGCGAAGTCTTTTTCAAGGATCAGAACCTTGAGGTCGGGCCGCGCCTGCATCAGATACCAGGCGGTCCAAAGCCCGGTGAACCCGGCGCCGATGATCGCCACATCCGCCGTCGTATCGCCCGCAAGTGAGGGGCGGCGGGTTTCTGGCAGGCCAATGTCGGCATACCAGAAGCTGACATCACCGATCTTCATGGGGCACCTCCTGTTGCCGCGCCATGCTGGCCCCGGGTTTGAACAAAGACAAGCAGGATCAGCCGATCTCGGCCTTCAGCCAGCGGCGGAACGACTGCAGCGGGGCGCGGTCCTCGCGGTCTTTCGGCCAGACAAGGTAATAGCTGCCGGTTGACGGGATCGCCGGGCCAAAAAGCGGCACCAGACGGCCGGTCTCCAGCTCGCGCCCGATCAGATATGTCGGGATCAGCGCCGCCCCCAACCCGTGGATCGCGCCCTGCATCATGGTGGCGAACTGGTCAAACAGCATGGCGGGCGGGCGCAGGCCAGGCGTGCCGTGATGGGCCAGCCAGCGCCCCCAGTCGCCAGTGCGGCTTTCCAGTTGCAAAAGCGGCAGGGCCAGAACCTCTTCGGCCCGCTCCAGGGGCTTTGGCAGCAGCGACGGGGCGGCGACCGCCAGCATGTCCTCTTGCATCAACGGCAGGTATTCCACGCCCGCCCAATCCTGCCGGCCGTAATGGATCGCGGCATCGAAGGGGCTGGTTTCAAAGTCAAAGGGCTTGAGCCGGGTTGACAGGTTTACCGTCACCTCCGGGTGGGTCTGGGCAAACCCGGCCAGACGCGGGGCCAGCCAATGCATGCCAAAAGCGGGCAGGATCGCCAGGTTCAGCGCCCCGCCGCCGGGATTGGCCCGCAAAGTCAGCGTTGCCTGCCCCAACCCCGTCAAAAGCCGGCGCACCTCGCGGCAATAGTCGCGCGCGCCCTGCGTCAGCCTCAGGCGGTGCTTGTCGCGGATGAACAGCGCCACCCCCAATTGCCCCTCCAGCACCTGCAGCTGACGGCTGACCGCGCCTTGCGTCAGGTTCAGCTCTTCGGCGGCGGCAGAGGCGCTGCCCAGACGGTCCACCGCCTCCAGCGCCAGAAGCGAGGGCATCGAGGGCAGGTAGCGGCGAGAGATCAGCATATGAGCTTTCCTCATAAGGCATTGCCCCTGTTTCGCTAGAGCCAACCACAGATTCGTGCAATAGACTTGTCCAAACCGCATTGCTGGAGACCACGATGTCCGACAAACCGAAACTGAAAGCCAAAGACGCCCCCGATCTGGGCCGCTTCGACTGGGAAGACCCCTTCCGTCTGAACGACCAGCTGTCCGAGGAAGAGCGCGCCCTGCGCGACGCCGCCCGCGCCTATGCGCAGGACAAGCTGCAGCCCCGCGTCATCAAGGCCTTCCGCGAGGAATCGACCGATCCGGCGATCTTCCGCGAAATGGGCGAGATGGGCCTTCTGGGCGTCACCGTGCCGGAAGAATACGGCGGCTTGGGCGCCAGCTATGTGGCCTACGGCCTGATCGCCCGCGAAGTCGAACGCGTTGACTCGGGCTACCGGTCGATGATGTCGGTGCAATCCTCGCTCGTCATGTATCCGATCTACGCCTATGGCACCGAGGATCAGCGCAAGAAGTTCCTGCCGAAACTGGCGTCGGGCGAATGGATCGGCTGCTTTGGCCTGACCGAACCCGATGCCGGTTCCGACCCCGCCGGCATGAAGACCGTGGCCAAGAAAACCGCCAATGGTTACGTCCTGAACGGCGCCAAGATGTGGATTTCGAACGCCCCCATCGCCGATGTCTTCGTGGTCTGGGCCAAATCCGAAGCCCATGGCGGCAAGATCAAGGGCTTTGTCCTTGAAAAGGGCATGAAGGGCCTGTCGGCGCCCAAGGTTGGCGGCAAGATCTCGCTTCGCGCCTCGATCACCGGCGAGATTGTCATGGACAATGTCGAAGTCGGCGAAGACGCCCTCTTGCCGCATGTCGAAGGTCTCAAAGGCCCGTTCGGCTGTCTGAACCGCGCCCGCTATGGCATTTCCTGGGGCGTTCTGGGGGCGGCCGAGTTCTGCCTGCACGCCGCGCGCCAATATGGCCTTGACCGCAAGCAGTTCGGCAAGCCGATTGCCCAGACCCAGCTTTACCAGCTGAAACTGGCCAATATGCTGACCGAAATCTCGCTTGGCATGCAGGCCTCGCTGCGCGTGGGTCGTCTGCTGGATGAGGCCAACGCCGCGCCCGAGATGATTTCGATCGTCAAGCGCAACAACTGCGGCAAGGCGCTGGAGGCTGCCCGCTGGGCGCGCGACATGCACGGCGGCAACGGCATTCAGGAAGATTTCCAGGTCATCCGCCATATGGTGAACCTGGAAACCGTGAACACCTATGAAGGCACCCATGACGTGCACGCCCTGATCCTGGGCCGGGCGATCACCGGGCTTCAGGCCTTCTTCTGAGAACGACCGACAGGTCAGCAGAAAGGCCGGAGCGATGCTCCGGCCTTTTTCATTGCAGCCGGTTGGCCGCAGGCCAGAGGCAAGGACCCATCGTGCCGCGCCTTTGCGCGGCGCCGCTGGATCAGTCTTGCGGGAAGGACCAAAGGCTGAACAGGTCAGCCCCCACTGTCTGGGTCTCGCGCAGGGTCAGGCGGGGGGCATCGGCTAGCGCGGCCAGTCCCAGCGCGCCAAGGCCCGCGCGGCCATCCGCGCCGATCAGCGCGCCGGCCTGATAGGTGGCCAGATCATCGACCAGCCGCTCGGCCACCAGACTGGCCGCCAGCTGGCCGCCGCCTTCGCACAGAACCCGTGTCAGGCCACGGTCCGCCAAGGCCTGCAAGGCCGCGCGGGCCTGAACCTGTCCGGTGGCATCTGCCGAGACCTCGATCACCTCGGCCCCGGTTTCGGCCCAGGCCATCCGTGCCGCCTTGGGGGCATCGGGGCCGTGCAGCATCCAGACCGGCGCCGCGCGGGCCGTGCGGCCAAGGCGGCTGTCGGGGGAATGGCCAAGCCGGCTGTCCAGCACCACCCGCACCGGCTGCGGCACCGCGCCCATGTCGCGCACGGTCAGATCCGGGTCATCGGCCCGCGCCGTGCCCGCCCCCACCATCACCGCATCATGGGCCAGCCGCATCAGATGCACATGCCGCCGGGCGGCCGGCCCGGTGATCCAGCGGCTTTCGCCGCTGGCCGTGGCAATCCGCCCGTCCAGCGTGGTGGCAAGTTTCAGCGTGACAAAGGGCAGCCCCTGCGTGACCCGTTTCAGAAAGCCTGCGTTCAGCCGCGCGGCCTCGGGCGCCAGCACGCCCTCGCACACCTCGATCCCGGCGGCGCGCAGCATGGCGTGTCCCTTGCCGGCCACGCGCGGGTCCGGGTCGGTCAGGGCGGTCACCACCCGGGCCACGCCCGCCGCGATCAGCCCCTCGGCGCAGGGCGGGGTTTTCCCGTGATGGGCGCAAGGCTCCAACGTGACATAGGCGGTGGCCCCCCGCGCCAGATCGCCGGCCTGATCCAGCGCGCGGCGCTCGGCATGGGGCCGCCCGCCCGGTTGCGTCCAGCCGCGCCCGACGATCCGGCCGTCGCGCAGCAAGACGCATCCCACGGCCGGGTTCGGCCAGACATACCCCAGCCCCCGCGCTGCAAGGCGCAGAGCATGGGCCATGTGGACCTCGTCGCTCACTCGTCGCTGGCCGGGGCCGGCCTCAGTTCACTGACAAAGCGGTCAAAGTCATCCGCCGCCTGGAAGTTCTTGTAAACGCTGGCAAAGCGCACATAGGCCACGGTGTCGATCCGCGCGAGGCTTTCCATGACGATCTCGCCGATGGTCTTGGACGGGATGTCAGTGTCGCCAAGGCTTTCCAGCCGCCGCACGATGCCCGAAATCATCTGGTCGATGCGGTCCGGATCGATGGGCCGCTTCTGCATCGCGATCCGGATCGAGCGTTCCAGTTTGGCCCGGTCGAAATCCTCGCGCTTGCCCGAGGATTTCACGACCACCAGATCGCGCAGTTGCACACGTTCATAGGTGGTAAAGCGGCCGCCGCAGGCTGGGCAAAAGCGGCGGCGGCGGATCGACACATGGTCCTCCGCCGGACGGCTGTCCTTCACTTGCGTATCGACGTTCCCGCAGAATGGGCAGCGCATCGGCTCCCTCCTTGCTGTTCTTGTTGTCCTGCCTCAAGCCCGGGGGTGTGCCCCCGTGATCTTGCCCGAACTATAGGGGCAGGCGCGTCATCTCGGGTAGCGGAAAGTTGAACACACAGCATCTGGGGCCGCACCTGTTGCGGGCAAGACTCAGGTGGGGCGAAAGCAAAACAGGCAATGCGGGGTGCGCATTGCCTATGCTTTCCTTTGCGTCGGACCGGCTTTTACCAGTGCCCGGTATTGCCCATGCTGATCCAGGGCTCTGCCGGGGGCAGGGCCTCGCCTTCCTGCAAAAGCTCGACCGAGATGTTGTCGGGGCTGCGCACAAAGGCCATGCGGCCATCGCGGGGCGGGCGGTTGATCGTGACGCCATGGGCCTGAAGGTGGGCGCACATCGCGTAGATGTCCGAGACCTCATAGGCCAGATGGCCGAAATGCCGGCTGTCTGACGGCAGGCCGTCATCGCCGTCCCAGTTGTAGGTCAGTTCCAGCGGCGTTTCCGGCTGGCCATCGGCCGCCAGATAAACCAGCGTGAAGCGGCCCTGTTCGCTTTCATAGCGGCGGATCTCTTTCAGCCCCAGAAGGCTGTAGAAGGCCATGGATTTTTCAAGGTCCAGCACGCGGACCATGGTGTGCAGATAGCGGATCTTCATCTTGCGCCCCTTTGGCTTTTTCCCGAATTCTAGGGTGCGCGGGGTCGAATGACCAGTGTCAGAACACCGAGGAAATGCCTAGGCTGACGCCGCTGGTGCCGGTTTCATAGCGGCTGACGTTCGATTGCGTCTGCCCATGGCGCAAGGACAGCACCGGGGCAAAGCCCATCACGCCAAGATTGTCGAAAGACAGGTCCATTGACAGCCCGACTGACTGGTCCTGCCGCCCCCCCGTCACCGCCACCGCCCCGCCGATCAGGGTGAATTCGTCATAATCCCGCATGCCGAGATTGGCCCCCAACGAGACCGAGGCCCCGCCGATCTTCCAGTCGGGGGCAAGCTGCACCGACAGCCGCGCGGCGTCATAGGTGGTGTTGGCATGGTCGGATCGCGCCGATTCCAGCGTCAGCGCGACCGAGGCGCGGGTCTGGCCAAAGGCGCGCTCGCCCACCAGATTCAGCGCGTAATGGTCCTGACCCGCCGGGTTCGCACCGTCCCAGGCGCGCTCGACGCTGCCGCCCAGCCAGACCGTCGCGGCCCGCCCTTGCCAGACGGCGCCTTGGGCGGCAAAGGCCAGCGAGGGGCCCAGAACCGGCCCGCCCGCCCAATGCTGCGCCACCTCGACCGACAGGCTCAGGGGCAGGCCTTTTTCGCCCAGCCGCATGTCGCGCCGCAGGCCAAAGCTCAGACTAGAGCTGTCCAGATCGCGCGAGGTCATCCGCCCCGCCTTGGCCCGCGAGGCCGCATCGATATGGTTGCGCAGGGTTTCGCCGGAAAAGGTCAGCACCGTCTGCGCCCGGTCGCTGCCGGGCAGGGCGCGCTCGGCGCGGATGGCAAGGCTGGCGCGGCTGCCTGACACGGCCTCGGCGCCGTTCGACAGCGTGCCCAGCACATGATCGCCGATCCGGAACACCGAACTGTCCGCCCCGCCGTTGAGGTTGTCCGACGGACCGGCCTCCATCTCGAACGACAGCCGCAGGGGCGTGCGCGCCCGCACCACCTCCAGATCGCGGCCCGAGGCGGAAAAGGCCGCCGCATCGGGCGCCACATCCAGAGACCGGCGCAGCCAGTATTGCGCCAGCATCGGCCGACCGGATTCAAGCGCCGCCTTGGCGGTGTTGCGGGCAATCTCATAGCGCAGCGGACGCGTGTTCTTGCCGGGGACGGTCAGCCGCCAGGCCAGCCGGCCTGCCTTCAGCCCCGCCTCGGGCCGCCCCAGCCGCACCTCGCTGGCCGACAGGACCAGATGCACCCAGGGGTTGTCCGGCTGCGCCTCGGCCAAGGCGCGGGCGATGTGGCGGGCGGCCGCGACTTCGCCCGCCAGATAGGCGGCGCGCGCCGTCATCAGCGCCTCGTCCGGGGTCAGCTCCAACACCTCGGCCCGCACGGTGCCGGCAGGGCAGCCCAGAGCAAGGGCAAGCGCCCCGACCCATGCCCAAAGGCGAAGGCGGCCCAACCGGCGCAAGGGGGTCACGGGGCGCGGGGCGAACAGATCGGCGAAGCGCCCGCCAGATCACAGCGCGGCAGGTTGAAGGTGCCGTATTCGTGGATATCCCTCTCGCCGGGAATCGGATTGACCCAGATCACGCCAGCCACATCGCTGGCCCCAATGCCGCCAAAGGCCCCGTCATAGCCGCCGATCACGCCATCCGGTGCGCCCAGATACTCCACATCGCCAAGGAAGGTGCCATTGTCCGAGATTCCGGTTTCGCGAAGCGCAAGGT
>JALQYS010000338.1 GCA_023254015.1 Paracoccaceae bacterium | reverse complement strand
ACGGACGAGCCGATCACCGACAGGATCAGCGTGGTATCAGTGGTGATGCGGCTGACGATCTCGCCCGTCATGGTCTTTTCGAACCAGGCGGGCGACATGCCCATCACCTTGTCAAAGACGGCGCGGCGGATGTCGGCCACCACACGCTCGCCCAGACGGGTTACAAAGTAATAGCGCACCCCGGTGCCCAGCGCCAAAAGTGCTGCAATGGCAAGGAAGGCCCCGAAATAGGTGTCCAGAAGCGCGATGTTGCCCGCGCCAAAGCTGTCGACCACCCGGCGCACCGCCATGGGCAGCACAAGGCTGACGGTCGAGGTCAGGATCAGCGCCAAGGCCGCGACGACGACCATCACACGATAGGGCCGCACGAAAGGCCACAGCGAGGCCAGCGCGCCCACCTTCTTCGACTTCGCCCGTTCTTCACTTGCCTCGGTCATCGCGCGTTCCCTTCCAGATCTTTTGCCCCTTACCGCCTGCAGGCCCTGCAGGCAAGCGAGGCCCCCCTTTTCGCCGCCCCCGCCCCATGCGACTGTGCGCCGCGAAGGAGACCCCGATGACCCAGTTCTTCACCACCTCAGACGGCACGCGCCTTGCCTACCGCGACGAGGGCGCGGGCCTGCCGCTCTTGTGCCTTGCCGGTCTGACACGCAGCATGTCGGATTTCGACTATATGATCCCGCATCTGCCGCCGGTGCGGCTGATCCGCATGGACTACCGCGGGCGCGGCGAAAGTCAGTGGACCGGGGCCGCCAGCTATACCGTGCCGCAAGAGGGCAAGGATGCGCTGGAACTGCTGGATCATCTGGGCGTGGAAAAGGCCGCAATCCTTGGCACCTCGCGCGGGGGGCTGATCGGCATGATGCTGGCCGCCGTGGCGCATGACCGGCTTTTGGGCCTGTGCCTGAACGATGTCGGCCCCGAGATTGCCCGCCCGGGGTTGGAGCGGATTTTCGACTATGTCGGGCGCAACCCCTCGGCCCGCACCATGGCCGATCTGGCCGAACGGATGCCGCGCTACAACCCCGGCTTTGCCAATGTGCCCGCCAGCCGCTGGCTGGAAGAGGTGCAGAAATTCTATGTCGAAACACCCGAGGGCCTGAAGATCACCTATGACCCGGCCCTGCGCGAGGCCTTTCTGGCCGCTTTCCAAGGCCCGCCCGTCGACCTTTGGCCCTTGTGGGAGGCGACGCGGGGCCTGCCTGTGGCGCTGATCCGGGGGGCGAACTCTGACCTGCTTTCGGTGGAAACCACCGCCGAAATGCAGCGCCGGCGGCCCGACATGATTTTGGCCGAGGTGCCCGACCGCGCCCATATCCCCTTTCTGGACGAACCCGAGTCGGTCGCCGCCCTGCACGCCTTTATCGCAGCGGTCGAAGGCGGGGCGGCATGACCAGCCTTGCGATGATCGAGGCCGCCGCCGCGCGGTTGGCGGGCCATGCCCGGCTGACGCCGCTTCTGAACGCGCCGCTTCTGGACCGGCAGGCCGGGCGGCGGATCTTCGTCAAGGCGGAATGCCTGCAATGGACCGGCAGCTTCAAGTTCCGGGGCGGCTGGGCGGCGCTGTCGGCGATGACGCCGGCTCAGCGCGCCAAAGGCGTTCTGGCCTATTCTTCGGGCAATCACGCGCAGGGCGTGGCGCTGGCCGCAAGCCGGTTGGGCGCGCCTTGCGTCATCGTCATGCCCGCCGATGCCCCGGCCATCAAGATCGCCAACACCCGCGATTACGGGGCCGAGGTGGTGCTTTATGACCGCGCCCGCGATGACCGCGACGCGATCGGCGCCAGCCTTGCCGCCCAGCGCGGGCTGACGCTGGTAAAGCCCTTTGACGACGCGCAGGTGATCGCGGGTCAGGGCAGCGTGGGGCTGGAAATCGCCGCGCAGGCCGCCGAGGCCGGGGTCACCTCGGCCGCAGTTCTGACCTGCTGCGGCGGGGGTGGCCTGACCGCCGGGGTCGCGCTGGCACTTGAGGCCCGCGCGCCGGGCCTTGCCGTGCGCCCGGTGGAACCGGCTGGCTTCGATGACACCGCCCGGTCCCTTGCCAGCGGAAAGCGTGAACGCAACGCGGCCGCCACCGGATCGATCTGCGATGCCATCGTCACCCCCAGCCCGGGCGAGATCACCTTTCCGATCCTGCAGCGCCTCTGCGGCCCCGGCCTTGTGGTAAGCGATGACGAGGCCCTGCGCGCCATGGTCATCGCCTTTCAACACCTGCGCATCGTGCTTGAACCCGGCGGCGCCGTGGCGCTGGCTGCGGCGCTTTTCCGGCAGGACCTGCCCGACACGGTGATCTGCACCGCTTCGGGCGGCAATGTGGACGCGGGGCTCTTTGCCAGCACCCTGCAAAGGTTCGGAGACACGCCATGGCCCTGATCTGGCTGCAAGACCTGCGGCTGAATGCCGTGATCGAAGGGCCGGAAGGGGCGCCGCCGGTGGTGTTCCTGCACGCCCTTGGCACCGATCTGACCATCTGGGATGAAACCGTGGCCGCCCTTGCCCCGCGCTTTCGCTGCCTGCGCTTTGATGCGCGCGGCCATGGCCGGTCGGACGTGCCCACCCCGCCCTATTCAATGGGCGCGCTGATCCGCGATGCCGAAAGCCTGATGGAGCATTTCGCGCTGAAAGACGCCGTGGTGGTGGGCTGTTCCATGGGCGGGCTTGTCGCGCAGGGGCTGGCGACCAAACGGCTGGATCTGGTGCGCGCCATGGTGCTGACCAACACCGCGGCCAAAATCGGCGGGCCGGGTCTGTGGCAGACCCGTGCCGCCGAGGTGGCTGAAACGGGCCTTTCCACCTATGCGCCCGGCGCGATGGAGCGGATGTTCGGCCGCAAGTGGCAAGAGGCCCCCGCCATGCCCCGCATCCGCGCGATGTTGCAGGGGATGAACCCACAAGGCTGGATCGGCTGCGCCCATGCCATCGCGGGGGCGGATTTCTACACCACCACGGCCGCGCTTGGCCTGCCCACGCTGGTGATCGCCGGCACCAATGACGGCACCACGCCGCCCGATCTGGTGCGCGAAACTGCCGACCTGATCCGCGGCCACCGATGGGAGCTGATGCGCGCCACCGGCCATCTGCCCATGGTCGAACGGCCCGAGGCGTTCATCGCCCTGCTGGCCGATTTCCTGCAAAGCATCGGCCATGGCTGAGTGCCGCCCGCCCTGCCCGCAGCCAGATTGTCCACCCCTCCCCTTGTGGGGAGGGTCGGGGTGGAGGGTTTTGGGGGGTGGGCGGTGACGCGGGTTCTGCTGGTTCCCGGCTCGGGCTTTGGCGCATGGGCCTTTGACAGGCTGATCCCCGAACTTGCCGCCCTTGGCCATCAGGCCCGCGCGATTGACCTGCCCGGGCGCGACGGCCGCGCCGCCACACTGGATGACCACGCCCGCGCCATCCGCGCCGCCCTTGCCGGGCCAACGATCCTCATTGGCCATTCGGCGGGCGGATACCCCATCACCGCCGCCGCCCAAACCGCGCCTGACCTTGTGTCCGGGCTGATCTACCTTGCCGCCTACATCCCCCGGCCCGGCAAATCGCTGGCCGACCTGCGCCGCGCGGGCCACGCGCAGCCGATGCGCGGGGCCTTTCAGATCAGCCCCGACTGCGCCAGCTATCGCTTTGATCCGGCCCGCTGCGCCGACCTGTTCTTCCACGACTGCCCCGATGCTGCGGCGCTGACCGCCCGCATGGGCCCCGAACCCATCGCCCCACAGGAAACCCCCTTTCCCGGCCCCCTGCCCCCCCAGCCCCGCGCCGCCCCCACCGCCTGCATCAACTGCAGCGGTAAAC
>JALQYS010000319.1 GCA_023254015.1 Paracoccaceae bacterium | reverse complement strand
GGAACCGACTGCCCAGATCGGGCAGGCCGATCAGGCGCAGCATCTCGGTCACGCGGGCGTCACGCTCCTCTCGCGGGACGCCCTTGACCTTGAGGCCGAAGGCCACATTGTCGGCAACGGTCATGTTGGGAAACAGCGCATAGGCCTGAAACATCATCCCGATGTTGCGCTGGTTCGGCCGCTGCCCGGTCACATCCTGCCCGTCGATGCGGATCGCTCCCGAGGTGGGCGTCTCGAACCCGGCGACCATGCGCAGCACCGTGGTCTTGCCACAGCCTGACGGGCCAAGAAGCGAGATGAACTCCCCCTTTTCGACGCCCAGGCTGAAGTCCTTGACCACGCGGTTCGCACCGAAGGTCTTTTCCAGGTTGGTCAGATCAAGAAAAGCCATCAGGTTTTCGCTCTTTCATGTTTCGAGAAACGGGTCACAAGCTGGATCAGCCCCATGCAGCCCCAGGTGATGGCAAAGGCGATCACCGCAAGGGCGGGCGGTTCATAGGCGCGGTTGGCGCCCAGAAGCTGCATGAAGGGGCCAAAGGCCGGACGGTTCAAAAGCGCGGCCATGGTGAATTCGCCAATCACGATGGCCAGCGTCAGGAACGCCCCCGACAGCACCGCAACCAGCACGTTCGGCAGGATGATGCGCGCCAGAATGGTGAACCAGCCGGCCCCCAGGGATTGCGCGGCCTCGGTCAGGGTGGCGACGTCGATGGTGCGCAACCCGGTGTCCACCGCGCGATACATGTAGGGCAGCGCCAGTGTGGCATAGCCCATGGTCAGCAGGATATCCGTGCCAAAGGCCGACCCTGTCAGCGGCAGGACGGAGGAGGTGTTGTAAAGCCGGATATAGCCAAAGACGATCACGATCGCCGGAATGACCAGCGGCAGAAGGGTGATGAACTCGATGATGGGCCGGGCCTGCGGCAGTTTCAGCCGCACCCAATAGGCGGTGGGCACCACCAGCAGCACGCCAAAGACAATGGTCGCCGCCGCCAGCGTCAGCGAATAGCTGAAGGTTTCCCAGAACCGCGGGTCTTCGAACACGCGCATGTAGGCGTCAAAGGAATACTCGCCGCGCCGCATCTTCAGGCTGAACTCGGTCATCCCGACCAGCGGCAACAGAAAATAAAGGCACCCTGCGATGAAGGCGCCCCAGGCGAAAACGCGCTTCATTTCAGCCACCTTTCCGAGCGGGTGCGCAGCACGATGTAGATCACATTCGCGACGCCCGTGATGACGATCATCCCGAATGCCAGCGCATAGCCCAGGTTCGGATTGCCCAGGACATCGCCGCGGATCTGGGCAAAAAGCTTGATCGGCACGATGTTCAGCTGCGGCCCGGTCAGGGCGAAAGCCGTGGCAACCGCGCCGAAGGAATTGGCGAACAAGAGCGCAAAGGTGCCCAGAAGCGACGGGAACAGGATCGGGAAGGCCACCATGCGCCAGTATTGCCCGGCGGTCGCGCCCAGAACCTCGGCCGCCTCGCGCCATTCGCGCTTCAGCCCGTCAAGGGCGGGGGTGATGATGAGGATCATCAGCGGGATCTGGAAGAACAGATAGGTGACGACAAGTCCCCAGAAGGACAGAAGGTTGAAGCCATAGGCGCGCAGGTTGATGCCGAATTCGGTTTTCAGCCACAGCGTCACCAGACCGGCCGGGCCCAGCGTGGCGATGAAGGCAAAGGCCAGCGGCACGCCGGCAAAGTTCGACGCCACGCCCGAAAAGGTCAGCAGCGGGCTGCGAATGGCTTTCGGCAGGCCGCCGAAGACCACGGCGGCGGCCATGGCAAAGCCCACGGCACAGCCCAGAAGCGCGGTGATGACCGACAGCTTGATCGAGATCCAATAGGCGTTCCGGATCGAATCGGTGTTCAGGTCTATCAGGTTCTGCAGCGTCAGGCCGCCGTCGGGTGCCTGAAAGGCTCCGATCACGATCTTCATCGTGGGCAGGATCAGGAACAGCAGCGCAAAGGCCACAAATGGCAAGATGCCCAGCCATTCGACGGGCAAGCGCCACTGCGACCGGGCGCGCGGGGGAGAGTCAGACATGTCTTGTCCCTATCGGTGGGGCTTCCGGGGCGTCTACCGGCCACGGTAAGCGGACCTCCGCCCCGGATGAACCGGGACGGAGGCGCTTTGGGTCAGATCACTCGACGTTGGCGCCGACGACCGAATCCCAGCCGCCGGTGACGGCTGCCTTGTTGGCGTCCACTTCTTCCAGGGTCGGGAAATAGGCCGACTCATAGGCCGAGGCCGGGGGCAGCTTGTCCATCAGGTCCTGCGGGATCTTGCCGGCAGCGGCCATCGCGTTGAAGCGCGCCGGGTGGCAGTAGCCCTTCAGCCAGCCAAGCTGACCTTCGTCGCTGTACAGGTATTCCATCCACAGCTTGGCCGCGTTCGGCTGCGGCGCATAGGCCGAGATCGCCTGAACATAGACACCGGCCAGAACGCCCGACTTCGGCACGACCACTTCGACCGGCGGGTTGCCGGCCAGCGTGTCACGGGCCGAAAGCGCGTTATAGTCCCACATGATGACGATGGGCGTGGTGCCCTGCGCCAGCGTGCCGGCCTTGCCGATGACCGGAACGAAATTGCCCGCGTCGTTCAGCTGCTTGAAGAACTCAAGCCCCGCCTTGCCGGCAGCTTCGCCCGGGGCGGCGCCCGTCGCCATACCCGCGGCCAGAACGGCGAGAATCGCCTGGTTCGAGGCGCGCGGATCGCCCGCCAGAGCGACCTGACCGGCATATTCCGGCTTCAGCAGGTCAGCCCAGTCCTGCGGGACGTTCTGCACCAGATCCTTGTTCACAAGGAAGGACATCACGCCATAGTAGTCGGCATACCAGTGGCCATCGGCATCCTTGATGTTGCCGGGGATCTCGTCCCAGGTGGAAACCTTGTAGGCTTGGGTCAGACCGTCGGCCTTGGCTTGCGGGCCAAAGGCCAGACCCACGTCGATCACGTCGGGCGCCTGCGGACCCTTGTTGTCCTTGTTGGCCTTGATGGCCTCGATCTCGTCGGCCGAACCGGCATCGGGGTTCAGCTCGTTCACGCTGATTTCGGGGTATTTCGCCTTGAAGCCTTCGATCACGCCGCCATAGCCGCACCAGTCATGCGGCAGCGCGATGGTCGTCAGCATGCCTTCGGTCTTGGCCGCCGCCGTGATCTCGTCCAGCGACTGGGCATGAAGCGCCGAAGTCGACAGCGCCGCCACAAGGCCGGTCGCAAGTCCAAGTGCAGTCTTGATCGTCATGGGCAATTCTCCTCTGTTGACCGACTTTCTCTAACGGCCCTGCATGACTGTCGTGTGACACCTTGCATGAGCCGAGCGGATAGCTGGTATGCTCTTGTTACGCGGCAATCGGCACGGTTTCCAGCCTGACGTTGTGGTGATTTTGTCTGCTTTGCCCCGCAAATTCGCCTGATGACCGGACATGAGCCCGCTTTTATGCAGACACGCCGGGCGCTTGCCCGGCCATCCCCGCCGCCCGGGTTTGTGCGGCGGCCTGCGATGTGGCACAGTGCGGCGCGATCCTTTGCCCCTTTCGCGGGCCCAGATGCCCGGCGCGCCGGCCTGCCCCCTTACGGGGATCTTGCCGGCGGTGGGCCTTGGCCCGGCCCTTTGTTGCGGAGATTTCCCATGACCACCCGAGACACGATGGAACTGCGCGAAGCGGCCGTGCGGGCATTCCATGACGCAGCACTTGGCCTGCTGACCGGGTTCGATCATGCCCCGCGCCTGGCCAGGGCAATCGCCCCGACCGGCGAAGGCGCGTCCGGAGCCCCCCCCCGGCCCCGCTTCCGCTCGACCGTGCCGGGAATGGTGACGCAGCCAGTTGCGCGGCCGGGCGGCGTGCGGCTGCGCGACCGGATCGAGGGTCTGGGCGACGGGCTTACCACACCGCTGCAAGCCGTCGCGCTCCATGCGCTGCGCCGCGGACTGGCCATCGCCCTGGCCCTGGGAGAGGCCGTATCGGCGCAGTCTGGTCTGGCCGAGTTGAAGAAAGCCAACCTTGAGGGCCGCCTGCCCGAAGCCAAGCGCGCCGAATTCGCCGATCTTCTGACAGGTGAGGCGCTGGCGGTGCTTTACACCTTTGCCAATGCGACGGCCTTTCTTCTGGCCCCGCATCTGGGGGCAAGCCCGGTGGAAATCGGCGAGGTGGACGAGGTTCTGACCGACAACGCCCCCCTCGCCCTGCAAGGCGCGCTGTGGGAGCTGGATCAGGACATCGCCACCTTCGCCAGCGACGAGACCCGGCTGGTCGCCACCATCGCCGCCTTTGCCGAGGCCCTGATGCAGAAGGTCGCCCTGCGCGCCCAGACCGCAGCCGGGACGGCAGCCTTTACAGGATCTGCCTGGAAGGTCGAGGCGGACGGGCTGGCGATCAACGGCTTCAATCCCGCCCGCGCGTCGAAGGGTGGCGCGTTGACCATGCAGTTCAAGAAACCGCAGGAAGTGGTGGGCAACCACATCGCCAAATACCAGTCGATGCGGCTGGCCAAGATGCTGATGGCCTATGATTTCGACCGCCGCCTGAACCCCTTTGCCGAATTGGGCGGGTTCATCTTTACCTTCATGGGCGATGGCAAACCGGGAACGGGCAAGACCACGCTGATCCAGATGATGGCGGGGCTGCTGAATGATTATTGCAAGATTGCGGGCTATCCCTTCCGCTATCAGAACTTCTCGATTGATCAGATCGACAGCTATCAGGGCAAATCGGGCCAGAACGCCAAAGCCTTCATCGACGCGGTGCTGGACCCGACCGTCATCGGCTTTGGCACCATTGACGACATCGATCAGGTGGCCGGCAAGCGTGGCGACCGCCAGTCAAGC
>JALQYS010000309.1 GCA_023254015.1 Paracoccaceae bacterium | reverse complement strand
GAGACCATCGGCGGTTTCATCGCTGGCCAGCAAAAGGGCTAAGGCCTACCAGCCCTGGTCATCGCGCGGATGCAGATAGAAATCCTCCCAGCCGATCAACTCCTTCACGCGGTGGAACTCGCCCTTCTGCCAATGCGTGCGGATGCGGCTGGAGGAAATCCGCTGCCCCTTGGCGCATTCCACCGGGTCCAGAAGGCGCACCGGCACCCGCGTTTCCAAAAGCGCCCGGTCGCCCTTCTGGCCCGCACCAAAGCGGAAATCGTCGCCCACCCAGGCCTCGGCCGGGTGCATCGACATCAGGTCATCCAGAAAATCCTCGGCGCTGCGGGCGCGAAACTCGGCGTCGAACCGCGTCAGGATGATCTGATCCACCCCCAAGGACGCCAGCCGCACCACCTTTTCCACCGGCGACATGAGCAAGGGCGCGCGGCCGAAGAACACCTTCGGCGGCGGGTCAAAGGTCCAGGCGACCACGGGCAGGCCAAGGCGACGCCCGGCCTCGATGGCGGCCCCGATCAGCGCCTGATGGCCCAGATGCACCCCGTCAAAGGCGCCAATCGTCACGACCGAGCCGGCAAGCCCCGGAACCGGTCCGCGATGCAGCATGTGGCGATGCATGTCTCTCCCCTCCTAGACCTGTGCCGTAACCGCCCCGACATGGCCGCGCATCGCAGCCTCGGCCGCGTGCGCGTCCGCTTCGCGGATCGCCGTCAGGATGGCCCCATGATCGCGCGCGACGCCAGCCACAAAATTCGCCCGCTGGCCGTTCATGCGGAACTGGTGGTGAGAGCGGATTTTCAGCGCGCTGACCAGATCGGCCAAGACCGCATTGCCCGATGCACGGGCGACGGCAACGTGGAACTCCACATCCAGCATGACCAGACCCTGCGGATCCATGCGCTTTGCCGCATCGGCCCAACGCGTCTGGATATTGTCCAGCGCCTGCAGGTCCGCCGCGCTGCGGTGGCGGGCTGCAAGGGCGGCGACCTGCGGTTCGATCATCTGGCGGGCGGCCACAAGATCGCGCGCTTCGGCGTCGGTCCAGGGGCGCACGAAGAAGCCTCGGCGCGGCACGATGTCGATCAACTGGTCATGACGCAAGGCGGCCATCGCCGCCCGCACCGGGGCCCGGCCATGGCCGGTGCGCTCCACGATCTCTGGTTCGGTCAAGAGAACCCCGGCAGCCAGTTGGCCCGACAGGATGCGCCAGCGCAGGTCCAGATAGGCCGCCTCGGCCAGCGAGGACTTGCCTTGCGCCCCGTCCAGTTCCGTCAGCATCCAGCATCCCCTTTGCCCCGGTCATCGGCCTTGCATTTGGTAACATTTCACGTAAACGTTCACAAGCTGGCAAAGCCCGCCAGCCTCGCTGCCCGGGGGCGACCGTGATGTCTAGCTTGCCGCCTTTCACGCTTTTGCAGCCCACCAGCCTGGCCGAGGCCAGCCTTGCCCTGCGCGAAGGCGCGGTGCTTGTGGCAGGGGGTTGCGCGCTGATCCCAGCCTTGCGTTCGGGCGCGCTGGCGGCGCCGCGTCTTGTAACGCTTGACCGCGTGCCGGGGCTGACCACCTTATCGGCCCATCCGCGCAGCGGCTTGCAGATTGGCGCCGGGGTGCGCGCGGCGCGGCTTTTGCCCGATATCTGGACAGGCAAGCGCTTTGCCGCCGTGCATGAGGCAGTAGAGCAGTTCGACGCCCCGCATATCGCCCGCATGGGCACCGTGGCCGGCAACCTCTGCGCCGCCCGGCCCGACCACGATCTGGCCGTGGCGCTGGTGGCCATGGGGGCCGAGGTGGTGCTGCAAGGGGCAGGGCCCGCGCGCCGCATGCCGCTTGCGGATTTCCTGCGCGCGCCGGGCCAGACCGTCCTTGAGCCGGGCGAAATCCTGACGCTGATCGCCTGTCCAGGCCCCGGCACCGATGGCGGCAGCGCCTTCAAGAAACTCCCCCTCGTGCGTCGCCGCGCCGATGCGCCGCGCCGCTTCTCCGCTGCGGCGACCCTGCGCTATGGCGTTGAACGGGAACGGATTCAGGCCGCAACTTTGGTTCTGGGCGGGGTCTGTCTGCCTTGGCAGGCGGCGGTTGAGGGGCTGGTCGGCGCGCTGGCCGATCCCGCCCTCTTTCAGCGCGCGGCCGAGGATGCGGCGGCCGCGGCGCCCGCGCTGGCCCATGCTGACGCCGCGCTGCGCCGTCAGGCGATTGCCCTGATGCGCGACTGCCTGCAGCAGGCCAATGCCCGCGCGCTGGCGCGCCATGACCATTTCGACGATGCCGAAGACCTTGCGGCGGAGAGTGCCTGAAATGACCGATCTGGTGCTGACCCTGAACGGAACCCCGCGCAGCGTGCCGAATGGCGCGCAGATGACCTTGCTTGAGGCGCTCCGCGCGCTGGACGTAGCGCCGCCCATGCTGTGTGGCGAGGGCGCCTGCGGGTCCTGTCTGGTGCTGGTGGGGCAAGAGCCGGTTGCCGCCTGCTTGACGCTGGCCGCGCTGGTCGGCACGGCGCCCGTGGAAACCGCCGCCGGCCTTGCCGATCCCGTCGGCCGGGCGGTGCGCGCGGCCTTTGCGGCCAGTGGGGCCGATGCCTGCCCGGTTTGTTCGGCCGGCATGATGGTGGCGGCAACCCACGCGCTGCGCATTTCGCCCTGGATCACCGATGACGAGGTGCGGGCAGCCCTTCTGGGTCAGACCTGCCGCTGCTCGGGTTATGAGGCGCAGGTGGCCGCCGTGATGCAGGCCGCCCTGGCCTTGCAAGGGGGTGGTGCATGACCAGCCCTTTGACAACAGCGGTGGTAAGTCTTCCGCGCGCCGGTCATGTGGCGCTTGATCTTGCCGCCGCGCGGGCCGAGCCGGGGGTGCTGGCCGTGGTCGCCGCCCAGACGATCCCCCCCTCCGGGGCCCTGCCCGCCGGTCAGATCGTGGCCGCCCTTGCCGCCGAGGATGCCGCGGCCCTGCGCCGGGGTCTGGCCGCGCTGGCCCTGCAGGTCGCGCCGGTGCTGCCCGTGACCGAACCCGCAATGCCCGACCTGCCCATGACCCTGCGCGCGACGCGGGGCGTCTGTGATCCGCTGGCCGAGCTGTGCTTTGCCGCCCGTCCGGGCGATGCCGCCGAGAGTTCGCTGCCGCACCGTCTGGCCGCCGATCTGGCCAAGGCTGCGGGGGGTCCCGTTACCCTGCCCCTCACGACGGCCGAGGCTTTGGCAAACCTGCCGCAGCGCCCGGCTGTGGCGGTTGGTGCGCAGGTGGCGCTGGGACCAGAGGGACAGCTGACCGGGCTTGTCCTTCACGTGAACCGTCAGGCCGCGCCCGGCGCGGTGGCGACGCGTCCCGCCCTGGCCTTTGGGCTGCCCCTGTCGGTGACCGTCGATCTGGCCGAAACGGACCTTCCGCCCGCTTGGGCGATGCCCGCCGATGGCCACGAACCGGCGGCCACGGCGCTGGTGGAGCTGGCGCTTCAAGACCATGCGCTGGCCCGGGGTATGGACCCGCTGGCCTTGCGCCTTGCCACCTTGCCCACCACGGCCAAAGCCCCTTTGCAGGCGCTGCAGCCGGGCTGGACCGGCCCTCTTGCCGGCCGCTCCGCCGATCCGCTGGGCCGCTTGCGGCAAGGGGCGGGGCTTGCCGCAGGGCTGGCGGCGGCGGTGCATGTGGAAATCCTGGTTGATACCGACACCGGCCATGTGCTGATGCCGGTCTGCCGCATCGCGCTGGCCACGCCGCCCGCCAACATCGCCGCAGCCGTCGCGCGCGGACACGGGCTTGCCCTGACCGAAGAGGTGGCGGCAGACCCTGACACGGGGGCGCTTTTGGCCCAAGGCTTTGGCGATCTGCGGCTGGCCAGCAGCTTTACCCTGCCCGATCTTGAAATCCTGCCCTGCGCTGGCCCCGCGCCCCTGTCTGATGAGATCACGGCCCTGACCGCCGCCGCCATCCTGACCGCGCTCAGCGACGCGCTTGGCCAGCGCCCCTGCCATCTGCCCATGACGCCCGACCGCGTTCTGGCGCTTGTCCCCCCCGCCGGCACCGACCGGACGGCCGAACATACGTGACCTGAGGAGAGTCCATGTCCGATCCCCGTATCCATATCGCAGAGCTGGCCTATACAGCCTATCAGGTCACCGATCTTGATTTGATGGAGCGTTTCCTTGTCGATTTCGGCATGAAACGCTCGGCCCGCACCGACGACACGCTTTACATGCGCGGCACCGGTGGGGCGCATCACATCCATGTGGCCCGTCTGGGCGAGACCAACCGCTTTCTTGGCGGCGCCTTCCGCGTAGAGACGCGCGATGACCTCGTGAAGGCCGCCAAGCTGCCCGGGGCGAGTGCGATCACCCCGATCACCGAGCCCGGCGGTGGCGAGCGCGTGACCCTGACCACCCCCGGCGGCCAGACGCTGTGGCTGGAGTTCGGCGCGGAGACCCTGCCGGAACTGCCGACGCGCCGCATCTATCCCTTGAACTTCCACGGCTCGCACCTGCGCCCCAACCGCCCGGTGCGCCAGAAAAAGGAAATCACCCCGATCCTGCGTATCGGCCATTACGTCCTGCGGGTGAAGGACGCCCCGGCCGAAGTGACCTGGTTCAAGACCCATTTCAACGTCGTCGCCTCGGATTACATCTGCGGCCGGCACGGCAAGCCGGGCCATCCCGAAACCACCGCCGGCACCTTCATGCGGCTCGACCGGGGGCAAGAGTTCGTCGATCACCACATCATCCTTATCAACCAGTCGCATCTCGAAGGCTGCCACCATTCCAGCTATGAGGTGCTTGATCTGGATGCGGTCACGACCGGCCACTACCATCTGGTCGCGCAGGGCTGGCAGCTGGATGCCGGCTATGGCCGCCACTACCTTGGCTCGCTGATCTACGATTACTGGCTGGACCCGTTCGGCAACCGTGTCGAACATTACACCGACACCGATCTGGTGAACGACGATTACGAGCCGGTCTATTTCACCGGCGGCGCGGAAGACACGACCCAATGGGGCATGGCCCCGCCGCCGTCGTTCTTCGACTGATCCGCGAACAACCGCCCGTCACCCCCCCCGGGGGTGACGCGGCCCCGCCAGCATGGCCGGGGCCTTCTGACCGGCATGGAAGGAACAAGAGATGTCTGCCTATCTTTACGAAATCACCGGCTGGGCCGGCACGCCAAAGGGCGGCCGGGCTTGGGTGGAAACCGCGCTCATGCCGGTCTTGCCGAAAGACAAGGGCCTGCGCGTCGATCTTTATCTGGCCGCCGACAGCCTTTACGGCGACCCGGGCCCGGCCTTCATGGTGATGCTGGGCTTTCCCGACCGCGCCACGGCCGAGACCGTGATGGGCGCCCCCGCCATGGTGCAGCTGCTTGAAGCCGCCGCGATGCCGCTGCAGCTGAAGGGCGATTTCATGGATGTGCGCCGCTGCGAGATCAACGGCATCGCTGCCGATGACCTGTCGGGCGATTTCTCTTTTGTGGTCCGTTATTATCTGCCGGCCAATAATGTTGCAGAGTTTCAGGAATATTATCAGCGCGTCCATCCGGTGATTCTGGCGGAATTCGAAGGCATCCGGAATATCCTGTGCAATATTCCCGAAACGCTGGCCGGGGCGCCGCGGATTCCGGGCTCGAATTACCTGATCGGCAATCAGGTGATGTTTGATGACGTGCCGGCCTTTGAATACGCCAATGAAACCGAAGTCGGACCGCGCGCCATGGCCGACGTGGCGACTTTCCCCAAGTTTTCTGACCACAGCGTGCATTACCCGATGATCCGCACCCGGCTTCTGGACCGCTGATTGCCCGTGACGGGCGGGGCTTTCCCCCGCCCGATTTCGCCAGATCTGACAAATTGATCCAAATATCCAGCGCGGTATCGGGGCCAATCCTCATTGGCCATCAATTCGCCGCCGATATTTCTTCCGGTGATTCCTGATTTCCCAAAATTCATTGGACGAACCTGCCCCCCGCCCTCCTAATACCGCCGCGGCGGGTTGCATCGGAGGAGGCGTCGGAAACGGCGTTGCGACCGTCTGCCTCAAAACGCGCGCCAAGGTTGCCGTGCGCTTCGGGACCGGAATTGCCATTGGAGGAGACAGCATCTTGCGGAACATCACGATCATCGGAGCGGGCCATGCCGGCTTGCAACTGGGCATCGGCCTGCGCCGGGCCGGCCATGACGTCACCATCGTCACCAACCGCGACGCCAAGGGCGTGCAGGCGGGCCGCATCACCTCGAGCCAGTCGATGTATGCCATGGCCGTGGGGATCGAGCGCGACTTCGGTCTGGCGCTGTGGGACGCCGACTGCCCGCCAATCCAGGGCATGCATGTGCGCGCGGGGCTGGATGCCGAACGGATCATGGTCGATTTCCGGATGCAGATGGCCGAAGGTCAGGCCGTGGACCAGCGGATCAAGTTCCCGCGCTGGATGGAAGAGTTCCAGCGCCTGGGCGGCAAGCTTGTGGTCGAGGAGATCGACGTCGACGGGCTGGAGCGCCGGGCCGCGGCGTCGGACTTGACCATCGTGGCCGCCGGCAAGGGCGAGATCGGCAAGCTTTTTGAACGCGACACCGCCCGCAGCACCTTTGACAAGCCGCAGCGCATCACCTCCCTGACCTATGTGCATGGCATGAAACCGCGCGAGGATTTCGGGGCCATCAACATCAACGTCCATCCCGGCGTGGGCGAGATGGTGCATTTTCCGGGCCTTACCCTGAGCGGGCCCTGCGACATCATCAATATCGAGGCTATTCCCGGCGGCCCCCTGGATGTCTGGTCCGGCGTGACCTCGCCGCAAGACCACCTTGCCAAGACGCTGGAGCTGATCCGCAGCTATTTCCCGTGGGAGGCCCACCGATTTGCCGATGTGCGCCTGACCGACGATCAGGCCACGCTGGCAGGCCCGGTCACGCCGACGGTCAGAAAGCCGATTGCCTTCCTGCCCTCGGGCCAGCCGGTGATGGGCATCGGGGACGTGTTCCTGCTGAACGATCCGATGACGGGGCAGGGGTCGAACAACGCCTCCAAATGCGCCGCCCTTTACCTGGCCGAGATCAACGCGCGGGGCGAGGCGGCCTTTGACACCCACTGGATGGCGGCGCTGGCCGAACAGGCCTGGAACGAAACCAAATGGTCGGCGCGGCTGACCAACACCATGCTTGCCCCGCCGGACCATGTGCTGGGGATCCTCGTCTCGGCGATGGAGCGGCCGCAGCTGGCCGACAAGATCGCCGCGGGTTTCAACGATCCGCG
>JALQYS010000593.1 GCA_023254015.1 Paracoccaceae bacterium | reverse complement strand
GTCTATCGGGTGCCTGTCCTATCAATGTCGCAAGGGCTCTGGAAAGTGCGGGCTGAAGATGCAACGGATGCACAGTCTTTCGCGGGCGGGTGCTGTCGCCCTGCGGCACACCGGGGGATGCTGCGCTTGCATTGGAGGGTGCAGACCCTTATTATCCCGGTGATTGGCACGGGGGCTTGGTGAATATTCTGCTATTGGCGAATTGCCGGTGCATCGTCGTCTGGCAGCTTCTTGAGGCGTAGGGGCCTGCGCCGGGTGAAGGTTACAGAGCGTTGAGGCCGGACCGGAATTTCCTGCGGGGCCGGATCTGATGATTGCACGGGATGCGCGAGGTGGAGTCAGCCCCTCTGCGTCCGCTGGCGCCCGGGGAAATTGACCTTCACGTTCTGATGCCAATCGACCATACAGTCACAAGATGATTCCAACGGAGACTAGTAAGTGGCAAAAATATCGACGAATGAGGCTGCAGCTCTCCGCGACCGGATGCTCAAGGTCCACGCACCAAACCACGTCTGTCGTCCCGATACGCGTCTGGTGATAGAGGGCTATCCTCGGAGCAGTAATTCCTTTGCCGTTGATGTCGTTGCCGAAGCGGCTGGCTCAGTGTTGCCGCGGCATTTCATTGCGCATCACACGCACGAAGTCGATAATCTGCGCCTTGCCGACGCCTATGGAATTCCCAAGATCATCCTGATCCGTGAGCCGGGCGATGCGATCCTGTCGTTCCATATCTATTCCAAGGCGTCGGTCGAAGCCTGCGCAAACCGCTACGCTGAATTTTATCGGCAGTGTCTGACGATGATGGACAAGACGGCAGTCGTCCATTTCCGCGATGTGACGACCAACATCGGATCTGTTGTTGCCAAGATCAATGCGGTCGGAAATTTCGGTATCGACGAAACGCAGGATTTTGATGCGATCCGGGAGCGTGCCCTGGCGCTTGTGCGCAGCCGGGCCTCCAAGGACGACCAGGATCTGGCAACCCGACAGGTCGCGGCGCCGGATGCCCGGCGCGAGGCGCTGAAGAATGAGTTGCGCGCCGATGTCCAATCCTATCTCGCATCGCGGTCCGAGTTGAACGAAATCTATGAGAAAATCCTCTCGGTTGGCAATTTGCCGTCCTGAGCGCAAGGTATGACGCAATATCGGCATTGGGTGCGTCCGATGCCGATGGTCGTGCCGTCTGGTACCCGGAATGCCGATGGCTGTCTGCCTCAGTGACGTGAAACCATCATCAGAGGTCACTCACTTCTCGATGGAATGCCCGGCTCGGTTCCGGGGGCAATCGACATTCTGAGGCCCGGAGGCAGAATGGACCTGCCAGACAACGAAGAGGCCGGGCTGCGCTCGATCACGCTGCCCATCCTGGCCTCGGATATCGAGACCGGGCTGCCCGGGCTGTTCCGCCTGTGGTCGGATGCGCGCCTCGCCCCGGTCGCGGCGGCGCGGCCGCCGGCGCAGCGGCTGGTCGTGGTGGTGAACCGGGCCGGCCCCGGCGAGCTGGCGCGGATCGCCGAGATCCATGCCGGCTTCCCGCGCCTCGCCGCCATGTTCACCGGGCTGGATGTCGTGAACGCCGGGCTGACCGGGGACCGCGATCTCTATGCCCGCGACGCGGGGGGAGAAACGGGGGCCTTCGGCAGCAAGGCGGGTCCGAATTTTCTGTTCGAGGCGGCAATGAAGGCGGCCCGGCCCTATGGCGGTTTCACCTTCCAGATGGAACTCGACTGCCTGCCTGCGGGGCCCGACTGGCTGCCGGCGCTGGAACGGGTGGTGCGAGCCAATGCCCGCGCTTGGGTCATCGGTGCAATCTTCGGTGGTGAAAGGGGGCTGGACAAGATCATCCAGACGCATTTGAACGGCAATGCTGTCTACAAGGCCGGCGATCCCGCTTTCCAGCGCTTTCTTGACGAGTACTGGATGCCGGGGATCCTCGACCGGGTCCGGGCGGGTAATCCCGGGATTGCTTATGATTTCTGGTGGGCGCTCGAATGTGTCGATGCCGATCCCTTCGCGGGCAACGCGGCTTGGGCGCGGGTGCGCCGATATGACGGGTTTTTCCGTAACGATCCGTTCTTGCTGAATTTTATCGGCGGGGTGGAGGCGCTTGCCGAGGTGCGGCTCTGGCAAGCGGAAATGACGCGGCTGGGCCGGGCACCGCTTTTCCTGCACGGGCCAGCCATGCAGAAGGTGGCTGAACTGATGCTGCGTCTGCCCGATCTCGACATGCCAGCCGCGCTGGAATTTCTGTCCGTCACCCCAGAGCCGGCGGCAGGTGCCGGCGCTGGCGGGCCACAGGAAAGCGGAATGGCGGAGGGACTGCTCGCGATGACCGGGGCGACCTGCCTCGTCTCAGCGGCCACTCGCCTGTTGCTCGATCCCCGCGCCATGCTGGTGGCGCTGGAGCAGGATGCGCGGCTGGCCCGGCATCTGGAAAAAGCGTTGGCTAGCCCAGACCTCTCAGACAGGATACGGGAGCACTATATGCGAGCCTGCGAACAGGCGCGAATCCGCGCCGGGATGGTCTGAGCTGGCCTGCTCAGCCGGAGCTGCGCTGGCGCCAAAGTTCTACGATGGCCGCTGCGATGCCCGCGACCTGCGCTGGATCCGGTGCAGGGGCACTGGACGGGCTGTTATAGGGCTCGAAGAGCCGGGCACGTCCGGGGAAGAACCGCTGCCGCACCCAGTTGTCGGATTCAGCGAAGGCTGTTTCGTAGGCCGCGACGGTGGCCGCATCTGGGATAGCCCGGGGACCGGCCGCGAAATGCCGCTCGAAGAACGGCACCAGACCGTCGCGCTGCCGGTTAATGGTTCCGTCGGGGTTCAGAAGTGGCAACGCCACATTTACCTCGCGCATTACAGCTACCCCCAGCGCCGAGAGCGACTCGTTTTCGGGGGCGGGGCGAACATACTCCAGCGCCGGCAGGCCGCAGGCGGCGATGAAATCGGCGATCAGGTCACCCTGCACGAAATCGCCGCGCGAGAACAGCCGCACGGTCAGCGCTGTTTCCCCGAACACGCCGCCCCAGCGCCGCAGAGTCTCGGCGTGATGCACCACGTTGCGGAAATAAGGGTTGTTGGGGCCGGGTACACGGAGCGGAACGCCACCGCATTTCACTGCCGTTGAATAAAGCGATACCGCCGTCTCGATCGGTTGCCGCAGATAGAGGACGATCGAGACGCTGTCGAACACCGTCAGCAGCAGGTCGCGCAGCCGCTCCACCTCGCCATCCCGACGCAGCCGGCTCTGCAGATGTTCGGAACTGATGAGGACATGTCCGAGGCCGGCGACCCCGACCTCTGCCCGGAAGGCTTCCCACCAGCGTGCCTTGGCGGCGCGGCGTGCTTCGGGCTCGAACAGGGCCCGCTCGCGAAACAGGTCGTCGAGGATGTCGTCGTCATTTGCGATTCCGGGTATGAGGCGGTGGTTGCCTCGACCGGGCGAAACCGGCACAAGGACGCCCGCCGCAGCCAGCATTGCGCGGTTCCGCTCCAGAAAGGTCTGGATCGTGGTTGTGCCGGTCTTCTCGGTGCCGATATGAAGGGTCGCGTGCATGGCGGGTATTCCTCGGAGCCATTATAGCCGGGCGTAGAAGGTCGAGGCCGCGAGGGCCGATCCAAACCCCTCGTAGCTTAGATCGAGTTCGGCCCGGCGGGTCAGCAGGGCGTAATGTGCAGCTTCGATCCGCTCGGGACGGGCCAGCAGCGCGTCGGCCTCGGCCGTGTCCCCGGCATAAAGCGGATAGTCGGGGCCAAGATATTCGACTACGGCGGGCAGCGGATTGACGATGATCGGCGTGGCACGGGCGAGACATTCGATCACCGCATTGTTGGCTGCCGTCGCATACATCAGGCACAGGACCACCGATGAGGCGAGCAGCCGGTCATAGGCGTCGTCGGACACCATGGACAACATCCGCACGTGCGGGTCGCGCATGTCACCGAAACGGGTGATCTCGCGGTCGAGATAATGCTGCGTCCGTCCCTTCAGCAGCATGACCCGCTCATGGCCCGGGGCACGCAGCCGATGGATGGCCTGCAATTTGCGCAGCCAGTCGCCGACCTGCACCACGCGCGGAAAGGCGCGGTAGCGCGCCATCTCGAATTGAGGGGCATCGAGTCCAGTTGGATGCAGCAGCGACAGGACCGGCAGATCGGGATCGGCGTGCCGCAGATCGGCTGCCAGATCGGCGCTGAAGGTCAGAAGGCCGCGGCAGAATGGACGCGATGCCTGCCAGAGCGGTGTGGCGAAGAAGGTTTCCGGGCTGATCTCGGGCTCGCACCAGTCTGGCGCGCCGAAGGGGACATGCAGGATCCCGGTCCAGTCGCGATCCATCGGCAATGGGCTGTCAGAGGCTGCCTCGCCCGGCGCGGTTCCCCAGACGAAGCGGCGCTCGACGAAGGGCAGGAAGCGCAGCCCGTCTCCTTCGGTGCGCGCCAGTGGAGTCAGGGCGTCGATCACCCGGTGAAAGCCGTTGCGATGCACGCCATAATATTTGTCCCGTTCGCCGAGGTCGAGCTTGCGGACCGGCGCGGGCTGATCGTGGCGGGGCTGGTGCGGCAGGCCGTCACGCCGGGCACGGAACAGCGCGATATAGGCCGCCTCGACCGTGCGGTGCCGGGCCTCCAAGTCGGAGCCTCGGCGGTTGTGCGAGGTGGGATTGACGAAATAATAGCCGAGCGGGCGTGAGTTCAGCCACCCCTTCGCCCCGTCTTGCAGCACGCCCAGCCAGAAGGCCCAGTCGGCATAGGTGCCGTGGCGTGCCTCGTCGAACAGGCCGTAGCGGGCGTGCAGGTCGCGGCGCCAGACCGGCATGCAATGTGGGATGTTGCAAGGAGCGAGCCCCTCCGGCTGGTCTCCTGTCAGGAAGGCGAGGTCGAACAGGCCGAAGGGGCTTGGACGTTCCGCATACCAGGCGGGGCCCCGTGCGGGAAGCGTGCCGGGCGGTGGCGGGGCGTGGAAGGGAACGAGCGCACTGGCCGCCACAGGCGCCCAAGGGCGGGCCTCCAGATCGGCGATCAGAGTCACTAGATGGTCGGGGTCGCGCAGGTCGTCGACATTAGCATTCGACAAATAGGGCCGGCGGGCAAGCCCAATGGCAAGGTTCCAACAGGCATAGAGCCCCGGATCTTCACGCAGTCGCAGCAGCAGCGAATTGGGCCGGTCGAGAGGCAGCGGTGCCAGAAGCTCCGCCTCGGTTGCCGACAGGTCGGCGGCTAGGAAGATGTGGTCTGTCAGCCTGTCATAACCGGTCAGCGCCTGCATATTGGTGAGGAAGCCGGGCAGGAAACGCTCTGCGCGATGGAGCGAGGTAATGAGTGTGCAGCCCGCATCCGGCTCGGGAAGCGGCGGCGAGGCAGGGCGTGCGCAGACCACCACGGCATCGGCGGCGGCAAGCAAGCCGGGAGTGACCAGTGCCGGCGACCCGGCGCAGGCCAGTGTCGCGATGCCGGGAGGCAGGCTACGCAGCAGGGTCTCCAGCAGGGAACGGGCAGGGCAGGGCAGGGCAATCACCGCCAGATCCGGATGTCTGCTCCGAAGATCTGGCAGCGGAGCCTCGCAGAGCACGCTGCCCGACCGGCCGCTGCGCGCGGCCAGTTCCGCAAAGTCGTCCAGTGCCTGGGCAATATCCGTTGCTGCGCCATCACGCGGCAGGAGCATCCATAGACTGCCGGGCAGGGGGCGAGGCAGCGTGGTCATGCCATGGCCGCCCGTTCGACATCGCGCGCCAAGATCTGCCGCGCAAGGGATTGTTCCGGGTAACGCGAGGCTGCCAGATGGCGCAGCAACCTGCGTGCCGCCCCAGCCTCGCCATCGCGGCGCAGGCAGAGCGCGGTGGCAAACCGGGCGAGGGAGCGGGACGGGTCGGCTCGCAGCTCCGCCTCGAAGCGCTGTCGGTCTAGCAGACTGTGGCGGGCATGCAGCGCCGGATCGGCCAGATGCAGGGCGATCAGGTCGAGATAGCTTTCGTAGCACAAGAGGCCGGTCCCGCTGCCGGTGGCGGCTGGGCTGCTGCGCAGGGCCGGCAGCCGCGGCTCGATCTGCGCTCGCGCGGTGGGACCGTCCTGCGCCGCCAGCCGGTAAAGCGCCAGCATCCTGCCATGCAGAGTGACGAAATCCCAATGGGGCGCTGCGGTCATGATAGTAGCTTCCCTGTGGCTGAGTGGTCAGATGGCGAGATCGTAGCCGGTCACCGTGCAGAGTTGGTGCAGGTTGGGGCTTTCGGCGATCTCGGCCCGCAGCTCGGGCGGGATCTCGCGCCGGGGGCGCGGGGTGAGGATACCGCCCGCCCGCCCGCTGTCGCCGGACATGCGGATCATCGGGAAGAGATCCAGCGCATCTTCCGACCAGGGCAGGTCCAGCCAGTCGCACAGATCAGCCAGTCGGGCCGCGGGATTCTTCAGGAAATCCTCGTAGCGCAGCCGCGGACAGCCTTCGTGGCGGGCGAGGAAGGCAAGGTAGCGACGGGCATATTCATCGATCGTCGCGGGGCGCATGTTGCCATGCCAGCCCAATCTGGACAGCGACAGCCAGGAATCGACCGGATGGCGCAACGTTACTACCGATCGCAGCGCCACATCGGCGGGCATCATCTCGCGCAGGGTGGGGCGGCTCTCCGGGTCGAACCCCATGCAGAAATGCGAATGGTTGTGATCGCGCAGGATGAGATGCTGTCCCTTGCGCCCGGCCGCCGCGCGCAGAGCGTCAAGCCCGCCCCGGAAGATCTCGAGCAGGACGGTCTCGTCCTGGTCGCGGGTGGCGGAACGGGTGTTCAGCACCAGATCGGTGGGTGCGAAGATCGGCTGGCCCGTCGCATAGGTGATCGTGCTCAGCGGGTCGATCTCGCTCAGCAGCAGGGCGTTGGGCAGGGCGGCCAGGCATTTCGCGATGACCGTGCCGCCGGTGCAGGCGAAATGGTGCAGCAGACGGATCGGCGCCGGGCGCGTCTCGTCCAGCATCCGGTGGCATTGTTCGAGCAGGCTGGGCAGGGGCTCTGCCGGCAGGGTGGACGAATCAGTCCCGGCATAATCCCGTACCAGCGCCAGCGCGGCCTCGACCGCATCCAGAATCTGCCGGGAGCGGTGATCCTCGGTCTTCATGGTGCCTTGTCCGTCAGTCACGATCCTGCCCGCGTTTCTTCACCCCGTGGCTCTTGGGTTTTTCACCTTTGAGGGCATTTGCCTTTTTTGCCGGAGCGACCGGCTCCAGTGGCAGAATTCGCCCGCCTGCCGGGCGGGGCGGGATCTGGGCGCGCAGGTGGTCGGCTGCCTCCTGAAGCCGCGGGGTCAATTGCCGCAACAGGGTCTCCTGTCGCTGGCACAGGGCCTGCATCTCTCCATGGCGGCGTTGGAGATCGCGAAGGTCGTTCTGCACCAGAAGCTGGCTGCGCATGGCCAAGGCCATATCCTTGCGGGCCAGTTCTACCGCTTCGGCGGCCTGCGCGGCCTCGGCCTGCCGCGCCTGCTCGCGGGCGGCGAGTTCGGCGCGCAACGTTTCCGCTGCGGTTTCGGCGGCACTCAGGCGCTCATGCAGGGTCTGGGCTTGGGCTTCGGCCTGCGCCTGCACCTCGGCGAGGGCCTCTTCGCGGGCTTCCTCCCGGTGACGGAGGCTGGCCAGTTCCTCGGCCTGCTGCATCCAAGAAACGCGCAGGGCATGGGCCTCTGCCTGCAGGGGGCTGGCGGATGGATCCGGCCGTGGCCGGAGCCGCAGGAGCGGCCAGTCCGGGTCCTGCAGGTCCCGCTCCTGCACGATCAGACCTGCATTCTGCAACCAGCCTTCCAGCGTAGCGCAATCTGCGGCACCTTCCTGGAAGGCTTCCGTCCCGCAGTGCAGTTCGAGCTGGTCAATCAACCCGAGCGCGCCCGCCGCGCGGAAGCCTTCCAGAATGTCCAGCTCGCTGCCGGGGCTGTCGATCACCACATGCAGCGGTCGGGCTATCTCTCCGGAATCGGCCAGGAGCCGTGCCACCGAAAGCCTGCGCACCTCGTAGCGGGTGGTTTCCCGTAGGCCCGGCAACAACCGTTGCAGTGCGGGGCTGGCAGGGCGCAGGCTGCTCATCCCGGCGAAGTTCATGACATGCAGGATGCCCAGACCGTCTTCTGATCCCAGCGCAGCCTTGTGGATGGTAATGCGGGGATCACCATTCGCCTGTCTAGCCAAGGCCGCAGCCCTGTGCTCCTCGGGCTCCACAAGGATGATGCGGCCTGCCGCCTGTATCCAGGGAGCATCGAGCAGCTCGCCCGCCCGGGTCCCAGCAATCAGCAGGGTGGCGGGGACAAGAGAGGACAAGGTCGGCATGAGACGGTCTTCCATCTGGCTGTGTCAGGTTTGTCGGGGGCGACTCTTCCACAACAGCCCCCGCCACACCAGACCACTTTGTATTTGGCCGCAAGAGCACTTGTAATAGGCCCACGGTAAGAGGAGTGGACGAGAGCCTTTTCTTCCGGGCCTTCAGGCACTAGGATTTGCGGCCGGGGGCGTCAGCAGATCGCGCAGCAGGCCAAGGCCGCGCCCGAGCAGCGCTTCCGCTTGTTCCGGGCTTTCTGCCTCTGCATAAAAGCGGAATTCCGGGGCATTACCCGAGGGGCGAATATGCGCGATACGGCCAGAAGCGAGTGTCAGACGTAGCCCGTCGGTGCGGTCGGTAGCGACGAGGCTTTCGTCCAGCGCGGCGAGAAAGCCGTCAAGCCGTGCCGGATCAGTCTCGAACTCTTCCAGCAGGGCGCGTGAGGCCTCGACTGGAATTTCTTCGAGCCGGTCGGCCGCAGTGAAGCGGAGCGGTTCAGCCGCGACCAGCGCCGCTAGACCGCCGGCCGCGCGAGCGAGGCTCAGGGGGGCCAGCAACGGCAGCAGGCTGTCACGGGTGGCGAGCGGCGGCAACGGGCCGGCCGGGCCCTGCGCGGTGAAGCCCAGCAGGAAGCCCCCGTTAGCCTCGTACCCCGCGACACGTCCCCCCGCCTGCGCCATCCCTGCAATCACGAAGGGCGAGCCGATCCGGGTGCGGACCACCCGTGCGAAGCGCCCGCTCGCCTCGGCTCCTGTATTGGAACTTACCGGGGTCACCACGGTTGCGGCCCCGAGGGCGGCCGCGGTGATCTGGCCCAGCACGTCGCCGGGGATCACCTGGCCCGTAGCATCGGCCAGCAACGGCCGGTCCCCGTCGCCGTCGGTAGAGATCAGCGCATCCAGCCGGCACTCTGCCACCCAGGCCGCGAGCTGTGCACGCGCGCCCGGTGCCACCGCCTCGGTATCGACCGGTATGAAGCTTTCCGACCGGCCGAATTCCAGAACCTCGGCCCCAAGGCCGCGCAGCGCGTCGAGCAGCAGATCGCGGCTGACCGCGGAATGGCTCCAGACCCCTATCCGCAGCCCGGCCAGCGCCTGCTCACCGAAGGCCGAGACATAGCGCCTGACCCAGTCGGCGCCTGCCGTGTCGCAGGTCACGGTTCCGGGTCCGGGTTGTCCGGCAGGGTTTCGGCCGAGGGCGCCGATGATCGCGGCTTCGTCGGCCTTTGAGATCTCGCCGGCCGGCAGGTAGAATTTCAGGCCGTTTCGATCGGCTGGAATATGGCTCCCGGTCACCATCACAGCGGCGGCCCCCGCCGTCATCGCCGCCAGTGCCAGTGCGGGTGTCGGCACATCGCCGCAATCCACCGTAGCCACGCCCATGTCGCGCGCCGCTGCCAAAACTGTCTGCGCCAGCACGGGCGAGGAGGGGCGCAGATCGCGTCCTACCCAGAGACCTGTGCCGGTCGGGCAGGCGGTGAGGAAGGCCCTTATATGGTCGGCGACCAGATCAGGGGTCAGTTCCAAGACAAGGCCGCGCAGGCCGCTGGTACCGAATTTGGGCGCCATGAATCCGCTCCATGCTGAAAATTTTGCCTCCTGCTTTATGCCAGAAGCCGGCACCGCCGCAACTGCGGGAACGGGTATAAAATCCCTGTCCTAGATGTAAAGTTTCAGGAGTGTGTTCACCCAGAACGGGGTTAGGCTGCAATCGCCAAACTCCAGCCGAGGACCTCCCAGGATGAATAACTCACATGGGAATGCTCGTCCGTGGTTTCCGATGAAACCATCATAGCGTACGTGATGCCGCTAGGGTTGGGGCATTCACCGCATCAGTTCACATGCTCGACCTTTCAATCCCCGCAGATCAGATCGAAAGAACCAATGCTTGTGCAGGGCTTGTGCCGCTCGGAAACCCCACGCAGCGATGCAGGACCGCAGCACGCGCCGCTGCCCGAAATCATCGCAGCATGTCATCCTTTCTCGATGCGATCATTCCGCCAAGGGTTTCAATGAAAATAAAAACATCAATATCATATACTTAAATGACATTCAGCGACCCATATCCGGATTTGGCTGCAAGCTTGCATGACAAGAAGTGAACGCGCACCAAGACGCAATCTCACAGCGGAGCCCAGTCATGTCCCCCACAACGCTTGCCGAAGCGCCCTATCTTGACGTTGCCGACCCGGGGTTTTCCATCCGGTCTCCGGCGGTCAAGGCCGCCCGGGCGGAAAGCTGGTTTGCGCGCACCCCCTACGGCATCGCCGTGCTGCGCTATGACGAAGTGCAGAAGATGCTGCGCCATCCGAAATTGCGGCAGGGCAGCCATCTTTGGCCGCAGCACAACGGTGTGACGACGGGCAAGTTTGCCCGCTGGTGGTGCGATATGCTGCTCTGTGTCGAGGGGGACACCCACGCCCGCCTGCGCCGGATGGCGAACCCCGCCTTCAGCCCCAAGCTGATCGCCGACCTGCAGCCGAAGTTCCAGGCGCTTGCAAACCGCCTGATCGATGCCTTCATCGACAAGGGTCAGTGCGACTTCATCGCCGAATTCACCGAGCCCTACGCAACGGGGGTGATCTGCGATCTTCTCGGCCTGCCGTTCGAGAAATGGCGCGCGCTGGCGGATATCGCCGCCGACATGGGTCTGGCGCTTGGGGTCACCTTCAAGGAGGATCTGCCGAAGATCGAGGCGGCGGTGGGCAAGCTGTTCGATTACGCCGAAGAGTTGGCAGCGGACCGCGAGGCCAACCCGTCCGAGGATTTCATCGGCCTTCTGGTCAAGGCCAACCGCGAAAATCCCGACCAGTTGTCGCGGCAGGAAATGCTGGACATGATCGTGCTGGCGATTTTTGGCGGCATTGACACCACGCGCAATCAGATCGGCCTGGCGATGGACATGTTCATCCAGAACCCCGACCAATGGGCGCTTCTGGGCGAAAAGCCGGAACTTGCCAAGGCTGCGGTCGAAGAGGTGATGCGCACCCGGCCGACGACAACCTGGGTCACCCGGGCCGCGACGGCGGATTTCGAGTTCCAGGGCCTGGCGATCAAGGAGGGCACCACGCTGCATCTGTGGGGGCAGGCGGCTGCCACCGATCCGGCCGCGATGGAGAATGCCGAGACCTTCGACATCACCGCTGCGCGCAAGCCGCATTTCGGCTTCGGCGGCGGCACCCATCACTGTCTTGGCCATTTCATCGCCCGGGGCGACATGACGGCGGCGCTGGCGCTCCTGGCCAGCCGGATGAAGAACCCGCGCTTTGCCGGAGAGGTGATCTGGCTGCCCGACAGCGGAAACACCGGGGCGGTGAAGATGCCGATCGCCTTTGACAAGGCCTGATCCGGCCCTGCCGGGCCGCGACTGACACGAAATCCGAAAGGGAACCGGGATGAAAGTTCACGTCGACATGTCGATCTGCCTGTTGCACGGCCAATGCGTGATTGCCGCGCCGCAGGTGTTTTCCTTCAACGATGACGGCGGGCTGGTCTGGCAGGCCGACTGTGACGAGTCCTTGCGTGCCGATGTCGAGGCCGCCGCCGACGCCTGCCCCGAGCAGGCCATCGTGATCGACGGCTGATGCGCCCGCGCGTCCTCATCATCGGGGCCTCTCTGGCGGGTTTGCGCAGCGCCGAGGCGGTGCTGGCCGCCCTGCCGGAGGCGCAGGTCACGCTGGTGGGCGACGAGGCGCATGTGCCCTACAACCGTCCGCCGCTGTCGAAAGAGGCGCTGACGGCTCTGGTGGCCGGCGATGCCGCGCTGGAGAAACTCGCCCTCCGTCACCGGCTGGCCGAGGGCGCGGTCGACTGGCGGCTGGGGGTCCGGGCGGTGGCAACGGACGCGCAGGCCCGGACGGTGCGGCTGAGCGACGGGGCGGTGCAGGGCTATGACTGGCTGATCGTGGCCAGCGGGTTGCGCCCGCGGCGCATGGCGCTGCCCCATGCCGAGGGGCGCCATGTGCTGCGAACCTGGGAAGATGCGGTCGGCCTTGCCTCGGCCTTGCGGCCGGGCGCACGGATGGCGGTGGTGGGCGCGGGCTTCATCGGCTGCGAAGTGGCGGCGACGGCGATGAAGCTGGGGCTGTCGGCCAGCGTGATCGAGCCGCAAGCCCAGCCGATGCTGGCAGCCCTTGGGCCTGAGGTGGCGGCGGCGATGGCGGCGTTCCACCGGGCCAATGGTGTGGATCTGCGCTGCGGTCTGACGGTGACGGGGGCCGAGGCCGGCGCCCTGATCCTGTCGGACGGCCGCCGGCTGGAAGGCGATGTGATCGTCGAGGCGGTGGGGTCGGTTCCGAATGTCGACTGGCTGGCAGGGGCCGGACTGGACCTGTCGAATGGCGTGCTGTGCGACGCGACGCTGACCGCAAGGGGCAGTGACCGCATCCTGGCCGTGGGCGATGTGGCGCGGTTTCCGAATGCGCTGTTCGACGCCACGCCGCGCCGGGTGGAGCATTGGTCGATCCCTGGCCTCACCGCCAGACGTGCCGCCGAGACGATCGCGGCGCGGGTGGCCGGGGCGGAACCCGCCGCGCGTTTCGCGCCCCTGCCCGGTTTCTGGAGCGACCAGCACGGCCTGCGGCTGCAAAGCTTTGGCGCACCGGCACTGGGGGATGAAATCCGGGTGCTGGACGGCGACCTTGCCCGGCTGGGCGACACGCCCTGCCTGATCGAATACCGCCGCGCCGGGAAAATGGTGGCTGTGCTGGGACTTGGAGCGGCACCGGCCGCACTGGCGCAGCATCGGGTGCGGCTCGAACGCGAGTTGAACGAAACCGTGGCGGCCTGAACCGCTGCGAAGGGAGGAAATGATGACGGATTTGAAGGCTGCGCTGGACAGGCACGGCGCCGAGGTCGTGCATGTGGGTCAGTTCGACCTGGCCTCGGTCTTTCGCGAGCGTCGGCTGCGCAAGAAGCAGTTCCTGGACTGGGCCGAAGACCCGCGTTTCGCCAATGTGATCGCGCATTGGGACATCAACGACACCCTGTTCGGCGGCAGCCGGTTCTATACCGAAACGGTCGAGATCGACCCCTCGTCGATCCGCCGCAACCCCAGCGAGCCAGGCGCGGTGACCATGATCGCCGAGCTGTCGGGCGACGCGAAAGAGTTGATGCCGCGCCAGGTGCTGCGCCGCCAGATCGAGCGGGCGGCGAAGATGGGCTTCAAGGTCGATGCGGCCTTTGAATTCGAGGTCATCCTCCTGGATGAGGATGCCCAGTCGACGCGCGGCAAGGGCTTTGCGGACCTGCAGAAATTTGCACCCGACAACAAATGCTGGTCGGGCACCACCGCCAATGCCGAAGCCGCCTATATCGCGGGGTTCGAGGCCGAGGTGCTGGGCCATGACATCGCGCTGTTCGGGCTGGGGGTCGAGCTGGGGCCGGGCTGTCTGGAAGGCACGCTGGCCGCGACCGAAGGGTTGCGCGCGGCCGATGATGCGGCTTTCTTCCGGCTGGCGGCACGGTCCTTTGCCCGCAAGATGGGCAAGACCGCCAGCTTCATGCCCTATCTCGGCGCAGAATACCCCGGGATCGGCGGCCATTGCTGCATGAGCTTGCGCGATGCGAAGACGGGCAAGAACCTGTTCTCCAGCCCTGACGGCAAGACCAACGCCCTTGCCGGGCAGTTCATCGCCGGGATGATGGACCTTGTCCCGCAGGCCTTTGCGATGTGCACGAGCACGGTGAACGCCTATCGCCGGCTTGCGCCCGGAAGCTGGGCGCCGAAATCCCTGACCTGGGCCGAACATCCGTTCACCGTCGCCGTGCGCTCTGCCCCCCATGCCGGGCCTTCCGCACGGCTGGAGTTCCGGGTGCCCCCGGCCGACTGCAACTCCTATCTGACCATGGCCCTGATGCTGGGCGCAGGTCTCGACGGCATCGAGCGTGGACTGCCGGCTCCGGCGCCGACCTTGTCGGGCGGGCCCGACACCGTGCCCGAAGGTGCACAGCGTTTCCCGCGCGATCTGGCCGAGGCGGCCGACCGCATGGAGGCCAGCAAGGCCGCCCGCCGCATCTGGGGCGATGCCTTCACCGACAATTTCGTGGCCGCCTGCCGCGCCGAATACGCAAGCCTTGCAAAAGCTGTCAGCGCCGAAGAGCGCGCCCGTTATCTGGAGGGATGAGAAGATGAACAAGATGGTTACCGGCGCCCATGCGCGGACAGATACCGACTATCACCGCGACATCGAGGCGCCCGGCCGCGCCGAGATGGTCAAGCGCGTGCGCCAGAAGATCGATGCGCTGGGGGTGGAGTATATCTACTATCAATATATCTCGATCACCGGCCGCGTGATGGGCAAGGCCGCCCCTGCGCGCCACTGGGAAACCCAGGCCCGCAAGGGCGTGCAGACCTGGATGGGCGGGGTGGCCAATGTCACGCCGGATTTCAAGGGCAACCTGATCGGGTTTGACTCGAATGCGATGGAATGCATCGCGCTGCCCGATCCCGACAGCTTCTGCCAGCTGCCCTGGGACAAGCGCGTGGCCCGCGTGTTCTGCACGCTGTATTACAGCCTTGAGGATTACACCTCGCCGGGGATGTATTATGAACATGACACCCGCGGCAACCTGAAGCGCTTTGACGCGCAGTTCCGCAAAGAGCACAACGGGCTGCACCTGCGCGTGGGGCTGGAGCCCGAGATGCTGTGGCTCAAGCCCAAGGCGGGTGAGGTGCGCCCCTATGAGGGCATCACCGAGGCCTTCGCCTATCACATCGGCCAGTTCGAGAACGCCCGTCACATTTGGAAGCAGGTCAGCGATTACGCGCTGGCCATGGGTCTGGACATGATCCAGGGCGATTGCGAGGACGCGCCAGGCCAGATCGAACTGAACTACCAGTTCGACGACGCCCTGCCGACCTGTGACCGGATGACCACCTACCGCCAGATCTGCGCCGAGGTGGCTCGCCAGAACGGGCTGATCGCCTGCTTCATGGCCAAACCCTTCATGGGCTATGCCGCCAACGGCTGTCACCACAACTGTTCGGTCTGGACGGGCGGAGGCCGCGAGATGCAGGCGCTGGTGCCGGGCGAATTGCCGGGGATGGAGGAGCTGTTCCACTATTCCAAGGGCGGGGTGAACGAATTCGAGAACAAGGACGGCGGCTGGATCCCGACGGAACTGGGCCTGCATGTGCTGGGCGGCAGCCTGAAACACATCGACGCGCTGACCTGCCTCGGGGCCTCCACCGTCAACAGCTATCGGCGGTTCAACGACTATGGCCTGTGGGCGCCGATCGGGGCGAACTGGGGCCTGCAGAACCGCAGCTGCACCATCCGCATCTCGTCGCCCGACCGGTTCGAATTCCGTGCCGTGGACAGCATGGTGAACCCGCACCTGTTCTGCGGGGCGCTTCTGAAGGCGATGGATGACGGGCTGAAGAACAAGATCGACCCCGGCCAACCGGAAAGCCGCAATGTGACGACGGTCTGGCAATCGGGCGAACCGGTGAAGCTGATCCCGCTCAACCTGCATGATGCGCTTGAGGCGCTGAAAAAGGACGCGGTCATCAGATCGGCCCTTCCCGGGCGGCTGTATGAGGTGTTCGATGAATACAAGCGCGATGAATGGACCCGTTTCCTGCGCGAAGTGACCAACTGGGACGTCGAGCGCTATCTGCACTGCGTCCCGTAACGGCCCTAGACGGGCGGAAGGAAGGAGACAGCATGTCACGATCGGATGCACCCGGACTGTTCAGGTCAGGCCGCATGGTCGATGTGCTGTCAGCCGACGGCACGGTGGTTTCAATGGACGAGGCGCAGGCGGAATGCCTGGGCCTTGCCCCCGGCGAGGCCATCGCTGCGCCGTGGTCGCGGCTTTACACCCAAGAGGCGCGGGACCGGATTGCCGGGGCCTTTGCCGCGCTTTCGGCCGTGCCAAGGGTGTTGCCGCTCATGCTGCGGACGGCGCAGGGGGCCTTGCTGCCGACGACGGCGGTGGCCGAGCTGTTCCAGCACCCCGAGGCCGGGTTGTGCCTTCGGCTGAACAAATGGCCGGCGGGCGGCGACCTGGACGAGGTGGCGGCACTGGCCGAGGCGAACGAGGTCCTGTCGGGCATCGTCGCGGCCTCGGCCGATGCGGGGTGGAGCATGGAATGGACCGATCCGATCGACCTGTCGGCCCCGGAACACGAGATCGTCCGCCAGGTGTTCGAAAACGGGCCGCGCTGGCGGTTTTGCAACAATGCGATGGCCCAGCTTTACCGCACGCCGCCGGGCGAGGATTTCAACAACCGCCCGGTGGCGGAAACCTTCCCGCGCACGCCCGAGAACGAGGATTTCATCCGCCGCCTGATCCGGGCGGATTTCGACATGAACGGCTCTCCGTCGCGCGATTTGCGCTATGACGGGGTGTTCATCGACGTGGAAAACGACGTGCGCGGTCATATCCGGGGCAACCGGCTGTTGCGCATGTGGGGCACGGTGCGCGACGTGTCCAAGCATGTCCGTCGCGAGACACAGCTGAAGGACGAGATCGCCTTTCTGCAGGCCGTGCTGGCGGCGCTGCCCGATCCTGTGCTGGTCGCCGACCGGCGGGGCATGGTGATCCATGTGAACATGGCCGCCGAGGCTCTGTTCGAAGCCCCGGCAGACCTGTTGTGCGGCAGCGGACTGGACGAGCTGATGGAGGGCATCGGGTCGGTGGACGGGCTGATCGCCGATGCAAGGGTTTCGCTGGTCTCGACGGCGCGGGCGCCCTTCCTGGCCGAGGTGCGCCTGCCCGGCGGGCATGTCAAGGTCGAGGGCACGGCGCAGACCTTTGATCTGCCGGGCGGGACCATGCTGGCGATCTGCCTGCGCCATGTGCCGCGGGTGATCGAACGCGGCGGCCGGCCGGGCGCGTTCACGGCAGGGGGGTGATGGCCATGTCGCAACCGCCGGGCCTTGCCGCCACGACCACCGACCGCGACCGGGCACGTTTGCTGAAGGCGGCGGTGGATGCGGCACCGGATGGCATCATCGTGCTGGATGGCGGGCAGGTGATCGCGCAGATCAACCGCGAGGCGCTAGCCATTGCCGGCCTGCGCGACCGGCGCCCTCTGGGGCGTCCCCTGGCCGAGGTTGCGGGCGACAGCCCGCTCGAGTGGCAACCCGTGCTGGAGATGCTGGCCGAGGGACGCAGCGGCGAGGTCATCATCCGGTCCGACAACATCGGATCGATCTTCGTGACCCTGCGGCGCATCGCCGATGTGCCCGGCGCCTCGGTCCTGACGCTGCGCGATCTGGCGGTGTTCGACCATGCCCGGCGCATGGCCAGCGGTCAGCGCGATCCGGCGTCCTTCACCTCGACCGTCGAGAGGCGGCTGCGGCCGGATTTCGCGCGGCAACGGCAGTTGTCGCCCTACCTCGACCGCATCATCGCGCGGGGGGAAAGGGCGCTCTTGCAGGGCGCGCGGGTGATCATCAATGGCGAAAGCGGGGTGGGCAAGACCGAGATCGCCCGTCACCTGCACAGCTTTGTCTCCACCGCGACCGACCCGTTCGTAGCGGTGAACTGCGCGGCCATCCCCGAAAGCCTGTTTGAATCCGAACTGTTCGGCTATGAGAAGGGATCATTCACCGGCGCCCTGAGCGAGGGCAAGAAGGGCCTGATCGAGACCGCCGAGGGCGGCACGCTGTTTCTCGACGAGATCGGCGAGATCCCCCTGACCCTGCAGGCCAAGCTGCTTAGTTTCCTGGAAGACGGCATGTTCCTGCGGGTGGGGGCAACCAAGCCGCGGCGGGCGAATGTGCGGATCATCTCGGCCACCAACCGCGACCTTCTGGCAATGGCCGAAGAGCGCCGGTTCCGGCTGGACCTATATTACCGGCTGGCGGTGGTGAACATGCCGATCAAGCCCCTGCGCGAGATGCCGGAACTGGTGGATCACCTGATCGACCGCTTCCTGACCGCGATCAACCAGCGTCGCAGCGCGCCACTGACCCTGTCAGAGGACATGATGCGGCGACTGCGCGCCTACAACTACCCCGGCAACATCCGCGAACTGGCGAACCTGTTGCAGCAGATCTCGGTTCTGGGCGACGACGAGGACGAGATCCCGCGCCGTCTGCAATCGGCCCCCATGGCCGAAACCCCGGAGGTTCCACCCACCGCGGGAACCCTGCGCGACCGGCTGGCCGCGTTCGAGGCCGGCATCATTGCCGAGGCGATCCGGGAACATGGCAGCAAGCGCAAGGCCGCCGCTGCCCTGGGTGTCGATATCGGCACCATCGTCCGTAAGACCACCCGAAAAGAGCCCTGAACGGGCCGATCAACACCAACCAACAGTGGAGAGACCGATGAAGATGACCATGACCGCCGCAATCGCCCTACTTGCCGCTGGCCCCGTGCTGGCCGAGGGGACAGTCAGCGTCCTGACCTGGGAAGGCTACGCCGACCCGTCGTTCATCACGAAATTCGAAGAGGAATCGGGCTGCAAGGTCAGCGCGACCTATGTCGGATCGAACGACGACTTCGCGCCCAAGCTGATGGCGGGCGGCGGGGTATATGACCTGATCACGCCCTCCATCGACACCACGGCGCTGATGATCGACCTCGGGCTGGTGGAACCGCTGGACACGGCCGCGATCACCGGCTGGAACGACATCTATCCGAAGTTCCTGCAGCAGCCCGGCATCCAGCGTGACGGCGCCTATTACGGCATGCCCTACAGCTGGGGCGCCATCGCCTTCATGTATCGCAAGGATGCGTTCACGACGCCGCCGACCTCGATCGCCGATCTGTGGAACCCCGAGCTTTCGGGCAAGATCTCGCTCTGGGACGACAAGAGCGCGATCTATGTCGCGGCGCGCAAGAATGGCGACATGGACATCTACAACCTGACCGACGAGCAGATCGAAAAGGCCAAGGCCACGCTGGTGGAACAAAAGCCTCTGGTGCGCAAATACTGGGCCACGGCCGGAGAACTGGTCGACCTCTACAAGGCGGGCGAGGTGGTGATTTGTATGCGGCGTCTCTGACCCATTGATTTCGCATATTTTCGTTGAGTGATGCGCCTGCGAGACTATCTGCCTTGACAGAAGGAGGGGGCGCATGGCGGACGGTGGGGAT
>JALQYS010000583.1 GCA_023254015.1 Paracoccaceae bacterium | reverse complement strand
CTGCCTGTCCTCGGCGCTGGCAATGATGGAACCGCAGCTGAAACAGCGTGTGGTGCAGATCACCCGCACCCTGCCGCGCCAGCGTGTGATGGTCATGGCCGACCGGATCCGGCTGGAGCAGGTGATCATCAACCTGTTGCGC
Organism: Paracoccaceae bacterium; assembly: GCA_023254015.1. Classification (GTDB taxonomy): domain Bacteria; phylum Pseudomonadota; class Alphaproteobacteria; order Rhodobacterales; family Rhodobacteraceae; genus Tabrizicola_A. Next base: position 2,298 of record JALQYS010000583.1, on the reverse strand, counting down.
AATGCGCTGGATGCGACCAAGGATGTGTCCAAGCCACAGATCGATCTTCTGTTGACGCTGGGCGATGTGGCCACGCTGGCCGTGCGCGACAACGGGCACGGCATTGCCGAGATCGGTTCGGTGTTCGAACCCTTCTACACCACGAAAAAGCCGGGCGAGGGGGTGGGTCTGGGCCTGGCCATCTCGTCCAGCATTATGGCCGATCTTGGCGGCCGACTGACCGCGCACAACGCCGAAAGCGGCGGGGCGGTGTTTGAAATGCAGCTGCCGGTGCTGGGTGCGGCGTCGGGCGGCAATGCGAAAGCAGCAGAATGAAGAGGGCAGCATGGCGCGCGCGATGAAAGTGGCGATTGTGGATGACGAGGCGGACATGCGGGCCTCGATCAGCCAATGGCTGGCGCTGTCGGGGTTCGACACCGAAACCTATGCCAGCGCCGAAGAGGCGCTGAAGGTCATCGGGCCGGAATTTCCGGGCGTTGTGGTCAGCGACATCAAGATGCCGGGGATGGATGGCATGGCCTTCCTGAAACGGCTGATGGGCATGGATTCGGGCCTGCCGGTCATCATGATTACAGGCCACGGCGATGTGCCGATGGCGGTTGAGGCGATGCGGGTGGGCGCCTTCGACTTTCTGGAAAAGCCCTTCAATCCCGACCGGATGACAGAACTGGCCAAGAAGGCCACGCAGGCCCGCCGCCTGACGCTGGACAACCGTGCGCTGCGCAAGGAATTGTCCGACGGGTCAACCATCATGAAGAAGCTGATCGGCGCCAGCCCCGCGATGGAGCGGCTGCGCGAGGACATCCTGGACCTTGGTCAGGCCGACAGCCATGTGCTGATCGACGGCGAAACGGGCACCGGCAAGACGCTGGTCGCCCATGCGCTGCACGCCGTGGGACCGCGGGCGTCGAAGAAATTCGTCTCGGTGTCCTGTGCCGCCTGGGGCGAGGATCAGCTTGCCGCCAAGCTTTTTGGCCCCTCCGAGGACGGCCAGTTGCCGCTGATCGAAGAGGCGCGGGGCGGTACGCTCTGCCTTGAGGACATCGAAGCCCTCAGCCACGCGCTGCAATCGCGGCTGCTGACGCTGATCAACGATCAGTCCGTCCCGCCCGAAACCCGGATCATCGCCATCTGCAACGAACACGCACAGGACAAGACGCTGGAAGATCTCTTGCGCTCTGATCTTTATTACCGGCTGGGCGCGATGACCATCATCTGCCCGCCGCTGCGCGCGCGCGGCGAGGATATCCTGACCCTTTTCGCCCGCGCCTCCGAGGCCTTTGCCGAGGAATATGGCTGCGACGCGCCGCAGGTCACAGCGCAAGAGGCAGCACAGCTGTTGCAGGCCCCCTGGCCCGGCAACGTGCGCCAGCTGGTCAACATCGCCGAACGCGCCGTCTTGCAGAACCGCCGCGGCACGGGGTCGATTGCCAGCCTCTTGATGGCCGACAACGAGGCCTCGGGCCCCGCCATGACGACCGAGGGCAAGCCGCTGAAGGAATATGTCGAAAGTTTCGAGAAAATGCTGATCGACAACACGATGCGCCGGCACAAGGGCAGCATCACGGCGGTGATGGACGAGCTGTGCCTGCCCCGCCGAACGCTGAACGAAAAGATGGCGAAATACGGGCTACAGCGGCAGGATTACGTCTGACGCCTCGTCGTGCGCTGCGCTTCTCCTCGGGGGCGCAGCGCGCGCGCCTGCGCCGGGTTGTGAGAAATCCGTTGTAATTCCCCTGCCTTTGCCGATAGGTTGTCAACAGGTGGCCCTGTGCCGCCGCGAAATTCTCTGCCTGTCCGGCTCTGGCGCGCTGTCGTGCCGAAAACGGCGGGCAGTCGGATCGGCCCGTATGGCCGCAAGATTGCTGGCAAGCCTTTGAAATGCAAGGGAATGTCGGCTGATAGAGGTGGGCGGCCCGCAAAGCCGCTCAGACGTGAACCGCGATGATGCGCGCGACATTGGCACCGAACGACGAGGGCTGCCCACAGGGCAGGGCCCGCGTTCGTGCTTTGCGCGCAGCCGCCCGAACAAGCCGCCTTGCTTCGTTTGACACCTCCTCCGGTCCGCCGGAGGATATCTTGCGCACAAGGCGCAATGGATTGATATGTCTAAGAAAATGCTTATCGACGCCACCCATGCGGAAGAAACCCGCGTGGTCGTGGTGGACGGAAACAAGGTCGAAGAATTCGACTTTGAAACGGTAAACAAGCGCCAGCTGGCCGGAAACATCTATCTTGCCAAAGTGACCCGTGTGGAGCCTTCGCTTCAGGCGGCCTTTGTGGATTACGGTGGCAACC
>JALQYS010000554.1 GCA_023254015.1 Paracoccaceae bacterium | reverse complement strand
CACCATGCGGGTGATTTCTTCGCGGCCGGTTTCGTGCAGCGTGATCTTGATGCGCGCCTTGTACTTGTTGTCGCGGCGACCGAGCACGTTATAGACCGACAGCACCGCCTCGACGTAAGGCAGAAGATCCGCCACTGGCAGGAAATCGCGGACGACCATCCCCACCATGGGCGTGCGGCCCAGACCGCCGCCAACGATCACCTCGAACCCCGTCTCGCCATCGCGCTTGACCATGCGCAGACCGATGTCATGCGCCTTGGTCACCGCGCGGTCATTCGGCGCGCCGGTGATGGCGATCTTGAACTTGCGCGGCAGGAACTGGAATTCCGGGTGGTCGGTCGACCACTGCCGCAACAGCTCGGCATAGGGCCGGGGGTCTTCGATCTCGTCGGCGGCAGCGCCGGCGAAATGGTCGGCGGTCACGTTCCTCACGCAATTGCCCGAGGTCTGGATGGCATGCATCTCCACATCGGCCAAGGCCGAGAGGATCGCCGGAACGTCGGGCAGTTTCGGCCAGTTGAACTGGATGTTCTGCCGTGTGGTGAAGTGGCCATAGCCCTTGTCCCAGGTGTCGGCGATCATCGCCAGCTGCCGCATCTGGCGCGGGGAGATCGTGCCATAGGGGATGGCCACGCGCAGCATGTAGGCATGCAGCTGCAGGTAAAGCCCATTCATCAGGCGCAAGGGGCGGAATTCATCCTCGGTCAGGCTGCCATCCAGCCGCCGTTCCACCTGATCGGTGAACTGGGCCACGCGGGCACGGACAAAGGCCTCGTCAAAGTCGGAATAGGAATACATGCGGGGCCTCAGAGCGCGAAGTCGGCTTGCTTGCCGTGGTTGTAGTTCGACGGGCCCCGGGTGCGGAAGGCCTCGCGGAAATGGGTGGGCTCGGGGCCATTGGGGCCGGCCTTGGCATCTGCCAGATAGGGGCCGACCACAAGCAGCTTTTGTGCCGCAGCCTCCAGCAGGCGCAGTTGCGCGTGGGCCTCGTCCTCCAGAAGCTCGGCCTCGTGGTGGAAGGGCGACCAACGGTCGTCAGCGGTAAGATAGACCACATCGCCTTCGCGCAGGCGGTTGGCGGTGATGACCTTGGGGGTAAAGCGGCTCATGCCTGGGCCTCCAGTCGGATGATTGCGGATTGGGCCGCGCGCGGGGCGAGGCCATAAAGGATGACGGCGGGGCCATCGCACAGGGCCGCCGCATCGGGGAGCGTGGCCAGCGTGGCGGTGCGGATGCGCTGATCGGGGCGGCTGACGTTTTCCACCAGCGTGACCGGGGTATCGCCGGCCGCGCCATGCATCATCAGCCGGCCCTGAATGAAGCGGGCCGATTTCTTGCCCATGTAGATCGCCGCCACTTCGCCCGGCCGGGCCAGACCGCGCCAGTCCTGCTCGGCAAAGCCGGTCATGTCATGGCCCGTGACGATGCGCAGGCTGGCGTTGCGGCCGCGCTTCGTCAGGCTTTGGCCAAGCGCGGCCGCAGCCACGCTGGCCGAGGTCAGGCCCGGCAGGATCTGATAGGGCAGGCCATGGGCCTCCAAGGCCTCGATCTCTTCATCCAGACGCCCGAAGATGCCCGGATCGCCCCCTTTCAGCCGCACCACCCTGGCCCCGGTCAGGGCATGGGCCACCAGTGCTGCGTTGATCTCGGCCTGCCCGGTGGAGGGGCCAAAGCCCTCTTTGCCCACATCCAGCCGCGTGACATGGGCCGGGATCAGCGCCATGATCTCAGGCCCGACCAGACGGTCATGGATCACCACATCTGCCGCCTGCAGCGCCTGAAAGGCGCCCAGCGTCAGATGGGCCGCGGCGCCGGGGCCGGCGCCAACGAACAGGACAGGGGAAAGGGGCTTTGCTGTGGGCATGGCGGCTCTCGGGTTTCTGCGCTGAATATAGGACATTTTCCCCGTTTTTTGCCAGATGCCCTTGCCAATAAGGACATTTGTTCCGATATTCCCGCCCGTCGGAACGCGGTTCCGCGAAAATGGGGTTCATGCGAATGTCTGACCGGATCGACGATCTTGACCGGAAAATCCTTGCCGAGTTGCAGGCCGAT
>JALQYS010000519.1 GCA_023254015.1 Paracoccaceae bacterium | reverse complement strand
GTTTTCCGCCAGCGGCAAGAACTCCTTCAGAGCAGTTTCATAATCTCTCGATTTGTATGCAGCCAACCCTCTGTCGAAATCCTGCGCCCAAGCAGTCGCGGAAAGTACTGACAGGTAAGCCGCGATACACAGTCCAAATGCTCTCGTCATAACGCTCTCCTGCGTCCCCGCTGTTGTCTCATCTTGGTTGAGCAGATCGGGGCGGTCAAGGAAAGGCAGTGATTTAGAAACTATTCGATTAGAACAATCAAAGAGGATCCAAGAGGAGGGCAGGGAAGGGGAGGGACAGGAGGGAAGGGGAGGGGTATACTTCTTCACCTTAGTCTCAGTTCTACATGGGCAACAATTGACAGATGCATATTCGCAAATCGCTCACAAGTATTTTTTCACCACATAAGTAATTGTTTTATATACACAAAATAATAGCCTGGTTGCGCTCCGAAGGCAAAGGTCGCACGTTCGAATCGTGCTGGGTGCGCCACCCTCTCTTTTTCAAACTGGATGTTCTCCTTGGCTGGCATCATGTCAGTCGGCCGCCTTGGTCGATCCCGGATCGAAAGCCCATCATGGCAACCGGAACCCGTTCCATCGCAGCGTGAGCCGACCATCCGGCGGGGCATGAAGTCTGGGCTTTCTTGCTGAAAGGACAGGGCGACTTTCCAACTTTGCGCAGCTGCGACAGTTCGACTTTGCGGTTAGATGTGTAAATCGCATAATCAATATTATGTAATACATGTAGATGTCTCTCCATCGGACTTATCTCTCGACAGAACATGGCGCGTCGGCTTAGAAAGCCAAGACAGGCCTTTGCCGCCCAACAGGATCGCTATTGCCTGTCAGGTTCCGCACCTGTCAACAACTGGAAGCCCATGTCTTATCGGGTGTCATGTCGGGGATAGCTGTGGACGATGTGTTGCCGCTTCTTGCCAGATTGGCCGAGAGCAGAACCGTCAGCGAAACATGGGCCACTGCGACGGCCTGGTATGCCGGACTTGGGTTTTCGCGCTGTAATTATGGGTTCACGCTGTTCCGGGCGGCGAACAGCCTTGGCGATCCTGACGACGCGCTGTTCCTGACGACTTGCGATGCGGACTATGCCCGGTTCTATTTCCGCAACGGCTTTTTTGCCCGGACGCCGGCCTTCAAATGGGTGCAGAACAATACTGGGGCCTGCACCTGGACCTGGGTGCGCGAGGCTTATCTGGCGGGCCGTCTGACCCCGGATGAGGCCGAGACCGTGCGGCAGAATGCGGCAATCGGGATCTCGGCGGGAATTTCGGTCAGTTTTCCCGAAACCTCCAGCCGGGCCAAGGGCGCGCTGGGATTGATCGCCGACCAAGGCCTGACAGCCGAGGATGTGGACGCGCTTTTCGCCAAACGCCGCGACCAGATCATGGCGGTTGCCCATATGATGCACTTGCGGATGATCCAGCTGCCTTTCCCCCTGAGCCGCCGCAGCCTGACCGCCCGGCAGCGTGAGGCGCTGGAATGGGTGGCTGACGGCAAGACGACGCAGGATATCTCTGTCTTGATGAACGTCTCGGCGGCCATGGTCGAAAAACACCTGCGGCTGGCCCGTGAGGCGCTTTCGGTGGATACCACGGCGCAGGCGGTTGCCAAGGCGGCCCTCATGCACCTGATTTTCCCGACATCCGACCGGCCCTCGGTGGCCCGGCCCGCTAGCGCCTGACGGCGCCTTTGCAAGGTAGGGAATCCCCTACTTGGCTGACGCCGGGTAAAGGGGCAACCTGTCACGGTTCCGTGAGTGATGGCTTCGGCCATAGGAACAGCAGGCGGCAAGGGGTTGCATTTTCAACCTTGCTGTCGTCTGCGCTTTTGTCGCCTCTTGGGCGTCATTCCCGTCGGTTCTGACAGCAAATTTCTGGCTGTTGCGATCGATAGTTCAGCCCCTTTGGCATCCCCCGAGGTGGCTTCAACGGTGCGGCACCCAGGGCCGCACCGTTTTTCTTTTTCCTGTCAGGTCTCTTGCCGCAGCTCTGGGCTCGCAGCTCGCACTTGCCCCCTGAAAAGACAAAGGGCCGGCGAAACCGCCGGCCCCTGCCCTGTTCTGTTGGCTGAAATCAGCCCTGAACCATCTTCGCCACTTCGGCGGCGAAATCTTCTTCTTTCTTTTCAACGCCTTCGCCAACCATGACGCGGGCATAGCCGGTGATCTCGACGCCGGCTTCTTTCGCCGCGGCCTCAACGGTCAGGTCGGGGTTGATCACGAAAGCCTGGCCCAGCAGCGTGTTTTCTGCCAGGAAGCGCTTCATTCGGCCCGGGATGATGTTGTTGTGGATCACGGCATCGGGCTTGGGCTTGGCCGAAGCGGCGTTTTCTTCCAGCGCCTTGGCGGTCTGCACGGCCAGTTCACGCTCCAGCACGGCCGGGTCAAGGGTCGCTTCCGACAGCGACAGCGGGTTGGTCGCGGCGATGTGCATGGCGAACTGCTTGCCGATCGCTTCGGCCTTGGCGGCATCGCCCTTCAGCGCCACCAGAACGCCGATCTTGCCCATGCCTTCGGCGGCCGAGTTGTGCACATAAGACACAACGGTTTCGCCTTCCAGAATGTGCATGCGGCGGAAAGTCATGTTCTCGCCGATACGGGCGATGGCTTCCTGGATGACGTCGTCAACGGTCTTGCCGTTCAGATCGGCGGCCTTGACCACCTCGACCGAGTCGCCGGTTTCCAGCGCCACCTTGGCCACTTCGCGCACCAGCGTCTGGAAGTCGGCGTTCTTGGCGACAAAGTCGGTTTCCGAGTTGATCTCGACGGCAACGCCCCGGCCGTTCGACACGGCCACGCCCACCAGACCTTCGGCGGCAACACGGTCGGCCTTCTTGGCGGCTTTCGCCAGGCCCTTGGTGCGCAGCCAGTCCACGGCGGCTTCCATGTTGCCGTCGGTCTCGGTCAGCGCCTTCTTGGCGTCCATCATGCCTGCGCCGGTCGAATCGCGCAGCTCCTTCACCATCGCAGCGGTGATCGCGGTCATTTTCAGACTCCTGAAATCCAGAAAAAGGTTTGGCGGGGAGTATGCCCCCCGCCGGATGTCAAAGCGATGACAAGGCGTGGATCACGCCTCGGCAGCGGCTTCCTCGGCCGGGGCATCCACCAGCGCGCCCAGGTCGACGCCCGCCGCGCCCATCTGGGCCGACATGCCGTCCAGCGCCGCACGGGCCACCAGATCGCAGTAAAGAGCGATGGCGCGGGCCGCGTCGTCGTTGCCGGGGATCACATAGTCAACGCCCTTGGGCGAGCAGTTGGTGTCGACCACGCCGACCACCGGAATGCCCAGCTTTTGCGCTTCGAGGATGGCGAGATCTTCCTTGCCCACATCGATCACGAACAGCAGGTCCGGGGTGCCGCCCATTTCGCGGATGCCGCCCAGCGACGCCTGCAGCTTGGCCTGATCGCGTTCCATCATCAGACGCTCTTTCTTGGTCAGGCCTTCGCCGCCCGCCGAAAGAACCTCATCGATGTGCTTCAGACGCTGGATCGACTTGGACACGGTCTGCCAGTTGGTCAGCGTGCCGCCCAGCCAGCGGTGGTTCATGTAATACTGCGCGCATTTCTCGGCGGCTTCGGCGACCGGCTTTTGCGCCTGACGCTTGGTGCCGACGAACAGGATGCGGCCGTTCTTCGCGACGGTGTCGCGCACGACCTTCAGAGCGGCGTCCAGCATCGGGACGGTCTGGGTCAGGTCGAGGATATGGATGCCGTTGCGGTCACCATAGATATACTCGCCCATGCGCGGGTTCCAGCGCTGGGTCTGGTGGCCGTAGTGAACGCCAGCTTCAAGCAGCTGACGCATGGAGAACTCAGGAAGAGCCATGTCTTGTCCTTTTCCGGTTTGAACCTTGGCGCGGCCGTCTTCAGGGTTTCCCCCAACCGGCGGACATGACAGGATTTCTCCCCGGCAAGCCCAAGCCGCACCTGTGAAGTGCGCGCCTCTTATCCCGCCTTCCGCGTCCCTGCAAGGCAAAAGCGCGCCGAAAGCCCCTTCCTCTTGGCCAAAATACTCCCCGCGGAGCGTCCACCATTGGCCGCTTGCGCGCCGGGGAAGGTTGGGCGATGAAGGGCCATGAAACCGGATATCCTCTGCATCGGCTCAGTTCTGTGGGACATCATCGGCCGCTCTTCGGCTGCGCTGCGGCTGGGGGCGGATGTTCCGGGGCGCATCACGCGTCTGCCCGGCGGGGTGGCGATGAACATCGCCATGACGCTGGCGCGGTTCGGACTGCGGCCGGCCATCCTGACCGCGATCGGCCGCGACGCCGAGGGCGATGAGCTGCTCACCGCCTGCGCCCGCATGGGGCTGCTGACCGACCATGCCTACCGCTCGGATGACCTGCCGACTGACCGCTACATGGCGGTCGAAGGGGCGAACGGGCTGATCGCGGCCATCGCCGATGCCCATTCGCTCGAGGCGGCGGGAGAGCGGATCCTGCGCCCGCTGGCCGATGGCACGCTCGGCTCTGCCGCAGCGCCCTGGCCCGGGCTGATCGCGCTGGATGGCAACCTGACTGAAGGCCTTCTGGCGCAGATTGCCGCCTCGCCGCTTTTCGCCGCCGCCGATCTGCGCGTGGCCCCGGCCAGTCCCGGCAAGGCCGAGCGGCTCTTGCCCTTGCTGCGCCATCCGCGCAGCACGCTTTATGTCAACCTTGAAGAGGCCAACCTTCTGACCAAAGGTCATGCCCCAACTGCGCCCGAGGCGGCCGAGGCGCTTTTGGCGCAGGGCGCGGGGCGGGTTCTGGTGACCGATGGCGGCAGGCCTTGCGCCGAGGGGACGGCAGGGCTGGGCGTTATCCGCGATTGCCCGCCGCCTGTCACCGTGGCCCGCGTCACCGGCGCCGGAGATACCTTCATGGCCGCCCACGTCGTGGCCGAACAAACCGGCGCCGACCGCACCACCGCCCTTGCCCGCGCCCTGCGCACCGCTGCCACCTATGTATCCGGAGAGATCGGCTCATGACCCAACCCCTCAGCTTTGCCCCCGAAGTGGCCAAGGCCCGCGCCTCGGGCGCGCCCATCGTGGCCCTTGAATCCACCATCATCACCCATGGCATGCCTTTTCCGCAGAATGTCGAGGCCGCCCGCGCCGTCGAGGCCGAGATCCGCGCCCATGGTGCCGTGCCCGCCACCATCGCCATCATGGACGGGCGCATCCATATCGGACTGACCGATGCCGAGCTGGACCGCCTGGGTCAGGCGGCCCATGTCGCCAAGCTGTCGCGCGCCGATCTGGCTGCCTGTGTGGCCATGGGCGGCATGGGCGCGACGACCGTGGCGGCCACGATGATCTGTGCCCATCTGGCCGGCATCAAGGTTTTCGCCACCGGCGGCATCGGCGGCGTGCACCGCGGTGCCCAGGAGACCTTCGACATTTCGGCCGACCTGCAGGAATTTGCCCAGACCCCGGTGGCCGTGGTCTGCGCCGGAGCCAAGTCGATCCTCGACATCGGTCTGACCCTGGAGTACCTGGAGACCCAGGGGGTGCCGGTGATCGGCTACCAGACCGAGGAGCTGCCCGCCTTCTATACCCGGGAGAGCGGCTTCAAGGTGGATTACCGCCTCGACACCCCGGCGGCCATCGCCGAGGCGCTGCGCCTCAAGTGGGAGCT
>JALQYS010000264.1 GCA_023254015.1 Paracoccaceae bacterium | reverse complement strand
GATCGAACAGACCACCGGGCCGCAGGACGATCATGGCTGAGGCAGCACGATGGCTGCCCGCCAGTCTGATCCGCTATGGGATTGTGGGGCTGGTCACCAACGCACTGCTTTACGGGCTGTTCGTTGTGCTGATCCGCCTGGGGCTGTCGGCCGTTCTCTCCGCTGCCGTCTGCTATGCGTTCGGGCTAACGCTCAGCTATGTTCTGAACCGGCGCTGGTCTTTTGCAAGCGCCGCCTCGCATCGCCATGACCTGCCGCGCTTTCTGTTCGCCTATGGCATCGGGTTCCTGGCCACGATGATCTTCATTGCCGTTCTGACGCATTTTCTGGCACCCGAAATTGCCCAGGTGCTCAACATCGGCCTGACCGCGATCACGATTTACCTGAGCCTGCGGCTGTTGCGGTTCGGCCAGACAGGAGAGAAACATGTCCGTTGAGATCAACGCCCTGGAAAGCGCGCGGTTTGGCATCACGGCAGCAAGGCTGACCGACCCTTTTGCACCACTTGCACAGGTGAATGCTGCAGCACGAACTATGAACGTGCAGATGATGACCGTCCGGGTGGACAGCACCGATCTGCGCCGGGTCCAAGAGCTGGAAGACGACGGCTATCGGCTGATGGATACGCTGGTCTGGTATGGTCGCGAACTGGTCGATCTGCCGGAAATCGGCCCCTCCCCCGCCGATGAAATCATCCGGCGGGCGGGGCCCGAGGATGCCGCAAAGGTCGCCACTGTCGCCCAGGAGGCCTTTGCCGGATATTGCGGCCATTACCATTCAGACCCCCGTCTGTCCGCCGCCGCGGCCGATGCGGCCTATGTGGATTGGGCCGAAAGCAGCGTTGCACGCTGCACGGACAGCCGCCCGGTTCTTGTCGCCGTGGCGCAGGACCGGATTGTCGGGTTTCTGACGCTGGACCTTGGGGCGGCCGAGATCGTTCTCAATGCCGTAATCCCCGGAGAGCAAGGCAAGGGGACTTACGGGCGGCTGATCGACAGGGCGCTTGCAACAGGCCGGAAGGCCGGTTTGACCTGCCTCGCCGTGTCAACCCAACTCAACAACCTCGCCCCGCAGCGCGCCTGGGTCCGGCGCGGCTTCCGGATGCAGCGCAGCCTTCATACCCTGCACAAATGGTTCTGACCGGCGGGGCCTCAACCGCAGCCGGGAATGTTCCGCCCCCGGCGCACATGGATCTCCCAGTGCCGTGACATCCGGCACAGCAGGAAGTCATTCCCCATCTTGGCCACAAGGACATCGCGCAACGAAACCGCAGGGCTGCTGCGCCCCAGAAGGACGACATCCACCTCCGGGCCAAGGGGCCGGCCCGCCGCAAGCTCGGGGGCGGTGGGGCGTTGCCACAGCGGATAGCCGGGAACCGGTCTGGCCAGCAGGGCATATTCGAAACTGATCCCCTGATCCGCGATGATCCCCCATTGCGAGGCATCCCCCATCGCCGCCAATTCCGCGACACCATCGGCGAACATCTGATACTGGCTTGTCGGCATCGGATCCTCGGCCCTGAAGGGCATGGAAAGATAGCGCGCATAGGGGCCTTCGGTCAGCAGAAGCTCCCCTTGCTTGCGGTTCCCCTCGACCGCCGCCGCAAGCAGGTTCGCCGCATGCGGCAAGGCCAGCGCCGCGACCATGCAAAAGGCCAGGATGCGCAAGGGCCCGCGCTGTTCCAGGCCACGCTGGCCCGCGATTTCCGCGGCGGCCAGCGCGATCATGAGGGTGATCGGCAGGATGACCTGGCCGATATGACCGCCCATTGTCGCGGTCATGCCGACCCCGGCAAGGGCGACCAGCAGCAGTCCGAGGGCGGCGGGAACCGATACCCGCCGGACCAGAAGGGACCCGATCGCGATTGCCGTCAGAAATGTTGCAAGAGGCTGCACCAAAAGGCCACGAAGGGCCTTCATCGCCACGTAATCCAGTCTGGCGGCGCGGTCCTCGCCGATCTGTGCCATCGAATAGGCCAGGGCGCCCCGCCATCTTGCAAGCTGCGGATCAAGCGACAGGATTGCCCCCGCCATCCCGGCCAGCGCACCACCAAGCGCGCCCCAGCGCCGTTGCAGCATCAGACCCGCGATCACGGCAGGCGCAAGGATCGCGAAGGTCGGCTTGACCAGCGCCGTCAGCCCGACCAGAAGCCCGACCCCCACCCCGCCCAGAAGCTCGGCGGTCCGGCCGGGGGATGGCAGGGCCACATGAAGCCCCGCGATGACCACCACCGCAAGGCCAAAGCGGTTGTAAAGGAAGGAATGCGTCGAGACGACCGTGGAAACCGCATGGGCATATTCCAGCGGATGCCGGGTCAGCATCAGGAGCGTGACCAGAAGGATCACCGCCGCCAGCCCGGCGCGCGACAGGGAACGACCGAGGATCAGCCGGACAGCAACGGCCAATCCCAGCGTCAGCAGCAGCGTGAAGTAATCAAAGACAAAGACCGCATGGCCCAGCAGGCGCATCGTCAGCGCCAGCCCGTCTTCCAGAACGCCGCCGTAGAAATAGCCGAAATCGACCGCCGGGGTCAGCCCCTCGTGGGACCGCCAGGCCGCACCCAGGATGAACAGGCTGTCGCTGAAATGGTCGGTGTCATAAAACACCCCCCCGAAAAGCGCATTGAAAAGCACCGTGCAAACCATGAGGGCGGTGCAGGCCCAGATCCCTGCAACAAGCCACCTGTCGTCCTGTCTCATGGCGTGATTTCCCTTGGCTCGGTCGTGGGGTCGGTCTTGAAAACGTCGTGCAAAATGGGGGCAGCATGGCTGAAAATCCTGGCGCCAGCCCGCGCTGCCCTGACCGTCAGGTTGGACGGGGCCTGTCTGCAACAGGGGCGATCAACGGCGCCGAGCGCTGAACAGATCATGGACCACCCTGCGCCGCACATGCTCCCACCCCCGATCGACGGTGACATAAAACGCCAGAGAAACAACAAGAATGACGCCCAGAATCCCGATCTTGTCCAGGGTTGAAACCGGCTGCAAGACTGGCCCCAGAAAGGCGATCACCGGCCAATGGGTGATGTAGAGCGCGTAAGAGTAGTTGCCCGCATGCAGGTCGAATGGGCTGCTTTCCTGCTGCACGTTCCAGATGACAAAAGGCACAAGCAGCGTGACCCAGGCCATGCCGAACCAATCCTCCTGGAAAGGCCCGTCGACATCGCTCAGCAGCAGCGGGCGCAGAAGGGGCGAGGCCGAAACCACAACGCCCGCCAGAAGGAAGGCAAGCACGCTCAGGGCTGCGGACCGGCCCGAGCCCCGCGCCTGCCAATGCCAGATCAGCGCCCCCATCAGGAAAGGGGGCGCATAGGACAGAACCGTCCACAGACCCCGGGAGGTTTGCAGATACCAGCCAAGGACCGTCAGCATCATCCCGATGACAAGGATCGCAACCGCCCGGCTGCGATGTCTGTGCACCCTAGCCAGCACAAGGGACAGGAGTGGGACCAGAAGATAGAATTGCACCTCGATGTCGAGCGACCATGAGGTGCCCAGGACATCCTGCCTCGTGCTGGCCAGACCGAACAGGGACAGGCCGGCAAGGGTCTCCGGCGGCCTTGGGTCGGAAGACAGGGCATAAAGCAGAAAGACCGCCAGAAAGGCCGTGGCAAATGCCAGCCAGACCCGCATGATCCGGGAAAGATAGAACACCCAGACGGGGGCGGCGGGGCGATACTTCTGCTCATACATGCGCAAGACCCAGTAGCCGCTGAGCATGAAGAAGACAAAGACGGCCGGCCGGCCGATTTCGACCGAGGACATATGGCTGACCACGACCAGAGCGGCCAGAAGAACCCGGAAATGACCTGGCCCGGATATCTGTCTGAAAAGGGTCATTCCGGACCTCTTGCACATCCCGGCTGTCCCGATTTCCGCGCAAGACCGGTGGAACGGGCCGTTGCGAACATCGACTGGCCCCCATCGACGGGCCCCGGCTCGGGTTCCGGGCGCTCAATAACCGTAATCGTAGCCGTAATCATTGTCCCGGTAGCGGCATTTGTTCAGCACCACGCCCATCACGTTGGACCGGCTGGCGATGTCGCGCTCGCAGACGTCGATCTCTTTCACCTTGGTCGCCTCGGCCGCGGCAACCAGAAGGGCGCAGTCGGTCTGGCCCAGAAAGGCCATGACGTCATCGGTGGCCAGCATCGGCGGCAGATCGAAAATCACCACATCGGGGGCATAGCTGGCCTCGATCCCCGCCAGAACCTCGGCCACGCCGGGGCTGTGCAGCAGTTCGGCCGGGCTGTGGACCGGGGTCGGCGACATGGCGATCGCCAGATTGTCCCCGACGCGCAGGGCCAGATCGGCAAAGCGATGTGTCCCGCGCAGCACATCGGCAAAGCTGTGCGTCGGCCGGTGCCCCAGGATGCGCGACAGCGACGGGCGGCGCAGGTCAACCTCGGCCAGGATCACCCGCAGGTCGGGCTGACGCGCCAGGCTGAAGGCAAGGTTCAGCGCCAGCGTGGTCTTTCCGCAGGCCGGCCCGGGAGAGGTGATGGCCAGCCGCCGCCAGCCCTGGGCGCGCATCTGCTGCAGGATCCGGGTGCGCAGGGCGTCAAAGGGGGTGGACTCCGGGGTGGCCGTGACGGTCAGGACATGGGCCTCGACAAGGCGGCGCAGGTCTGGCGTCAGGCTGGGCAGGGCTGCCCAGGCCTCATCCGTGCCGGGGGGATGGACGATCGGTTGATCGGTCTGGCCCGCCGGAGGGGGGGCGGCGGCCTCGCCCCTGCGGGTGGCGCGGGCCTTGGCGATGGCAGCCTGGATCTTTTCCATGCGTTCCCTTTCTCAGACCGGCATGATCTGGCGCCGGAGGTTCTCGATCAGCAGATCAAGCGGCGTGACAAAGCTGTCGATGGCCCAAAGACCCAGCGGAATGGCCAGAAGCACGGCCGCGAACAGCGCAATCAGGATCAGCCGGCGCCGCCGCGCCTGCCGCTCGGTGCGCAGGAAGGGCAGCGTGGCAAGCGGGGTGATCCCCAAAGCCGCGGTCAGATCGGCCGGGCGGCGGATCGCCCCGTTCATCACCTCCATCAACAGGACCAGGGCAAGGCCTGCGGCGATCCCGCCGCCGATCCCGGCCGCAGCGATCACCAGCCGGTTCGGGCGGACCAGATCGCGCGGCGGCGTGGCCTGTTCGATCACGCTGATGCGCTGGCCCTTGGACAGGGCCTCGATCACATCACCCAGTTCCGCCCGCGCCCGATTGGCGACGGCATGGTCATATTGCAGACGCAGGTTGGTATAATCGCGCTCCATCGTCTCAAGCGCGAT
>JALQYS010000492.1 GCA_023254015.1 Paracoccaceae bacterium | reverse complement strand
AGATTGACCGCCGCCTTGGCGAGAACATCTGGGGCCGCCCGAAAAGCTCGGTCAACCGCCGTTCCTATGGCCCCGGCCAGCACGGCCAGCGCCGCAAGAACAAGCTGTCGGACTTCGGTACCCAGCTGCGCGCCAAGCAGAAGCTCAAGGGCTACTATGGCGACCTGACCGAAAAGCAGTTCCGCAAGATCTATGGTGAGGCCGAGCGTGTGCGCGGCGACACCGGCGAGATGCTGATCGGCCTGCTGGAGCGTCGTCTGGACGCGGTTGTCTACCGCGCCAAGCTGGTCCCGACCATTTTCGCCGCCCGCCAGTTCGTGAACCACGGCCACGTCAACGTGAACGGCAAGCGCGTGAACATCGCGTCTTACCGCGTCAAGGAAGGCGACGTTGTGGAAGTTCGCGAAAAGTCGCGCCAGCTCGCCATCGTGATTGAGGCCATGGCCTCGGCCGAGCGGGAAGTTCCCGACTATCTTGAAGTCGACGCCAGCAAGAAAACTGTCAAGTTCGTCCGTACCCCGGGCCTTTCGGATGTGCCCTATCCGGTGCAGATGGAACCGAACCTGATCGTCGAATACTACGCCAAGAACTGATTTCTGCCCCCGTTGGCAGTCAGGGGGCCCGCCTGTCATGGCGGGCCCTTTCATTTTCCGGAGAATGTCATGACGGTCAAACGCAGGATCGAAAGCCAGTTCGAACGCGGCCTTTTTGCCAGCCGCTGGCTGATGGCACCGATGTATCTGGGGCTGGTCATCAGCCTTGGCATGCTGCTGGTGATCTTCCTCAAGGAGCTGGCCTATTACGCGCCGCAGGCGTTTTCGCTGACGGCCGACCAGGGGATTCTGGCGGTGCTGACGCTGATCGATCTGTCCCTGGCGGCGAACCTGCTGCTGATTGTGCTCTTTTCGGGCTATGAGAATTTCGTCTCGAAGCTGGAGATCGGCGAGACCGCCGACCGGCCCGACTGGATGGGAACGGTGGATTTTTCGGGGCTGAAGATGAAACTCATCGCCTCGATCGTGGCGATTTCGGGCATCCATCTGCTCAAGGTCTTCATGGCGCTGGGCAAGCCCGGTTCGGCCTACGCCGTTTCGACCGAAACTCTGCAATGGATGGTCATCATCCACCTGACTTTCGTCATCTCGGGGGTCCTTCTGGCCCTGATGGACTGGATGGCGGCAAAGACCGACAAGCACTGAGGAGGCGACCATGACCCACACCCTTCACGCCCGCATCGACGGCCCGCTGGTAATGATCGGCTTCGGTTCGATCGGCCGGGGCACGCTGCCGCTGATCGAACGCCACATCGGCTTTGACCGTGAGCGGTTCACCGTGATCGAACCGTCGGGCGAGTTCGCCCATATCCTGCACGAACACGGGCTCAAGCATCTGCAAGTGGCCTTGACCCCGCAGAACTATGAACAGGTGCTGCGGGATCTTTTCCCCGAGGGGCGCGGCATGCTCGTCAACCTGTCGGTGGATGTGGACAGCATCCTGCTGATGGAACTCTGCGCCGAGCTGGGCGTGCAATATGTCGATACCGTGGTCGAGCCCTGGCCGGGCTTCTATTTCGGCTCGCCGCTGCCGAATGCGGACCGCACCAACTATCCCTTGCGCGAAAAGGTGCGCGAACTTGGCAAGCGCCACGTCGGCGGGCCGACCGCCGTCTCGTGCTGCGGGGCCAACCCGGGCATGGTGTCCTGGCTGTTCAAGGAGGCGCTCCTGCGCCTTGCCGCCGATACTGGCGTTGCGGCCGCGCCGAAAACCCGGGAGGATTGGGCGCGCCTGGCGATGACGCTGGGGGTGAAGGGGGTGCATGTCGCCGAACGCGATACGCAGGTCTCTGCCCGCCCCAAGCCGGTTGGCACCTTCGTCAACACATGGTCGGTCGACGGGCTTTTGTCCGAAGGCTATCAGCCGGCCGAACTGGGCTGGGGCACGCATGAGAAAAAGCTGCCGCCCCATGGTCACAAGTTCACCCACGGCCCCGGCTATGCGATCTGGATCGACCGGCCCGGAGCCGACACCCGCGTGCGGTCCTGGTGCCCCGGTGCGGGACCGCAATACGGCTTTGTGGTAACCCACAACGAATCACTGTCGATCCCCGACTACTATACGGTCTGGGATGGCGACCGCGCGATCTATCGCCCGACCTGCCACTATGCCTATCACCCCTGCAATGATGCGATCCTGTCGCTGCATGAAATCAATGGCGCAGGGGAATTGCCCGAGCAAAAGCATATCCTGACCGCGGACGAGATCGTGTCGGGCGGCGATGATCTGGGCGTGCTGCTTTATGGCCATGCCAAGGGGGCGATGTGGTATGGCTCGCGTCTGACCATCGAAGAGGCCCGCGCCCTTGCCCCCTATCAGAACGCGACCGGGATGCAGGTGACCTCGGCCGTTCTGGCGGCGATCGTCTGGGCGGCGGAAAACCCGCGCGCCGGCTGGGTAGAGGCCGACGAGATGGATCATGACCGCTGCCTGCAGGTCCAGCGCCCATACCTGGGTCGCATCGAATGCCATTACACCGATTGGACGCCCGTGCAAAATCGCATCAACAGCTTTGCCGAAGATCGCGACGACGACGACCCCTGGCAGTTCACGAACTTTCTGGCGGTGTGAGCGAGTTTTCGACGAAAACTCGGGATCACGGATTTTCGACGAAAATCCGAAGGGGCGGCGCAAGGCCGCCCCGATGCCTTTCCACTGGCCTTGCCCCGAACGGGGCGGTAAAAGCCGGGCCTGAGACTTGGGGAATCTGATGAACGACTTTATCCGCCCGCAGCCCGGCATTCTGGACATCGCGCTTTACGAGGGCGGCAAGGCCAGCGTCGCGGGCGTGACGAATGTGGTCAAACTGTCATCGAACGAAAACCCGTTCGGTCCGTCAGACCGGGCAAAGGACGCTTTCCAGCGGTCGGTTCACCAGTTGCACCGCTATCCCTCGACCGATCATGCCGCCCTGCGGGAGGCGATTGCCGATGTGCATGGCCTTGATCCGGCCCGCATCATCTGCGGCGTCGGGTCGGATGAAATCATCCATTTCCTGTGTCAGGCCTATGCCGGGCCCAAGGATGAGGTGGTTTATACCGAACATGGGTTCCTCATGTATCGCATCTCGGCCATGGCGGCGGGGGCAACCCCGGTCGAGGTGGCCGAGCGCGAGCGCACCACCGATGTCGATGCCATTCTGGCCGCCTGCAACCGACGCACCAAACTGGTGTTCATCGCCAACCCCAACAACCCGACCGGCACCATGATTTCGGCGGCCGAGGTCGAACGGCTTGCCGCCGGTCTGCCGCCGCAGGCCATTCTGGTGCTGGATGGGGCCTATGCCGAATATGTCGAGGGCTTTGACGCCGGTGCCGCCCTGATCGAGGCGCGCGACAACGTGGTGATGACGCGCACCTTCTCGAAAATATATGGCCTCGGCGGTTTGCGCATTGGTTGGGGCTATGGGCCGAAACACATCATCGATGTGCTGAACCGCATCCGCGGGCCGTTCAACCTGTCGAACACCCAGCTTGATGTGGCCGAGGCCGCGGTCCGCGATCAGGATTACGTCGCCAAGTGCCGCGCGGACAACGCCCGCATGCGTCATTGGCTGGCCGAGGCGCTGGCCGAACTTGGCATTCCGTCTGACACGTCGATGGCCAACTTCATCCTGGCCCGCTTTGCCTCGGTCGACGAGGCTGAAGCCTGTGACAGGTTCCTGCAGTCGCAGGGGCTGATCGTGCGGCGGGTGGCCAGCTACAACCTGCCGCATTGCCTGCGCATCACCATCGGCGACGAGGCGTCCTGCCGCCGCGTCGCCCATGCCATCGGGCAGTTCAAGGGGGCAAGATGACCCCGCCGATCTATCACCGCGTGGCCCTGATCGGGCTTGGCCTGATTGCCTCTTCCATGGCGCACGCCATGAAGCAGGGGGGCCTTGCGGCCGAGATCGTCGGCTATGCCAAGACCGAGGAGACCCGCCGCATCGCGTTGGAGATCGGCATCTGTGACCGGGTCTGCGCCACGGCGGCCGAGGCGGTGCAGGGGGCCGATCTGGTGGTTCTGGCCGTGCCGGTGGGCGCCATGGCGGGCATCGCCGCCGAGATTGGTCCGCATTTGATGCAAGGTGCCTGTGTGACCGACGTGGGTTCGGTCAAGCAGGCGGTCATCGACGCCGTCTCGCCGCATATTCCCGCCGGCGTGGCCTTTGTGCCCGCCCACCCGCTGGCCGGTACCGAACATTCCGGCCCCCGCTCGGGCTTTGCCACGCTGTTCCGGAACCGCTGGTGCCTTCTGACGCCGACCGAAACCTCGACGCCCGAGGCCACGGCGCGGCTGCGCGCCCTGTGGGAGGCGATGGGATCGAATGTCGATGAGATGGACGCGCCGCACCATGACCTTGTGCTGGCCGTTGTCAGCCATACGCCGCACCTGATCGCCTATACGATGGTGGGGGTGGCCGATCATTTGCGCCGGGTGTCGAATTCCGAAGTCATCAAGTATTCGGCCTCGGGCTTTCGAGACTTTACCCGGATTGCCGCCAGCGATCCGACCATGTGGCGCGACGTGTTCCTGACCAACAAGGAAGCGACGCTCGACATTCTCGGCCGCTTTACCGAAGAGCTTTTCATGCTGCAACGCGCGATCCGCATGGGCGATGGCGAGCAGTTGCATGCCTATTTCACCCGCACCCGCGCAATCCGCCGCTCGATCATCGAGGCGGGGCAGGATACGGCCGCCCCCGATTTCGGCCGTGTCGCTCCGGTTGCGGCTGTCAAAGCCGGGGAATAGCCGCTTGCGCCCTGTGGTGCTGGGCCTCACGCTGATTCTGGCCGGGCAGGGGGCTTGGGCCGAGGCGCCGGCCACCTCGTTGCGCCCGATGCCCCGCCCCGATGTTGCTGCGGCGGCTCTCTCCGAAGCCGCCGATCCCGCCGCCCCCGTGGTTCCGCGTCCCAGGCGCCGGCCCGAAGCTCTCGCGGTGGTGCTTGCCGCGCCGCCACCCGCCGCCGCGCTTGCGCCAGCCCCCGGGATGCTTGCCCAAACCCCGCGGCCAAAACAGAGGCCCGAAGGGTTGACGGCCGTGCCCGAGGCCAATCTCGCCGCCGCGCCCCAGCCAGAGCCCGGCCCCGTCCCCGGCAAGCGGAAGAACAAGGACAAGCCCCCCGCCAAGGGCACAGTCTGCGGTGATCCGGAGATCAGGGGCGAGGCGCTGGCCCCGATCAAGGGCAAGGTCAAGGGCTGCGGTCTGGACCAGCCCGTGCGCGTGACCTCGATCAGTGGCATCCGGCTGAACCAGCCCGCGACCTTCAGCTGTGACACCGCCGCCGCGCTCAAGACCTGGATCGAACGCGCCATGCGCCCGGCCATGGGCCGCGCCGAGGTCGTCGAACTGCGCATCGCCGCCAGTTATGTCTGCCGCCCCCGCAACAACAAGAAGGGTGCCAAGATCAGCGAGCATGGCCGGGGCAGGGCGGTGGATGTTGCGGGCTTTGTCTTTGCCGATGGCACGGAATGGTCTGTCCTGCAGAACTACAACAAGCAGGTCCGCCGCGCCCACAAGAACGCCTGCGGCATTTTCAGCACCACCCTTGGCCCCGGCTCGGACGGGTTCCACGAGGACCACCTGCATTTCGACATTGCGGCAAATCGCAACCCCTATTGCCGCTAGAGCCCTGATTTTCGTCGAAAATCAGTCTCCCCACCGCGGCGCGGCGCCCAGCGGCAGGGGGCCCAGCGCCAGCCGCCCGGCCTTGGCGCGCAGGGGCAGGATCAGCACCTCGGGGTCGGCCCCCTCGGCCGCCATCGTCTCAAGCCCGCGCGTCAGGGCTGGGGCAAAGCCCGGGCCGATCAGCCCCATCGCCGCCAGCGCTGGCGGCAGGTGGCGCCAGCCCCGGACCTCGACCGCAATCTCGCCCGCCGCGAACCCGTCGGCGTCGGGCGCCAGCGCGCCGCTGGCCGTCAGCCGCATCTTGCCCCAGACCAGCGTGGCGCGCGTCAGATCCAGCGTGACCGGCCGCGGCCGACTGTCGCCAAGATGCCGGTCGAGCGGGGCCGAGAGCTGCAGCCTTGCGTCCAGATAGGCCTCGGACATCAGCGCCCCCGGCCCGTCGTTTTCGCCAAAACCCGGCGAAAGCGCCAGATCGCCCGCCTTCAACCCCAGTCGATAGGCGGCCTCCCCCTCCTGCCGGACCGAGGCCACCACATGACCCACCGCCGTTACCGCTGTGGCCCCTGTCAGCCGCAGCGACTGCCCTTCGACCACCGCCTCAGAAAGCGCCAGATCAGGACCGGGCGACAGCAGCAGCGAGCCCATCATCCGCTCCCCCTCCAGCGTCACCCTGCCGCCGGGGCTGTCAAAGACCTGACCGCCGGGCAGGGCGGCGATGAGATGCCAGGGCTTCCAGGACATGGCAAAGACTTGGGCGAAGGGCGCGCTCCAGCCAAGGCCGCGGGCCGGATCGGCCAGATGCGGCGACGTCACCGTTAGGTCAAAGCGGCTGGGAAAGCCGGCAACCGTGATTCCGGCGTGATCGGCCTCAAGGCCCCGGGCGGACTGCTCGGCAAAGAAGGCCTCGGCCCCGGCCTGAACGCCGCGCGATCCGACGAACCACCAGCCGCCCCACAGCACCGCCAGCCCCAGCGCCACCCACAACAGCCCCCGCATCGCCGCCCCTTCCTTTTCTTACCCGGTCTTTCTACACCATCCCCGAAACGGAGGACCAGTGATGGCGCATGACATGTGGGTGTTCGGCTATGGCTCGTTGATCTGGAACCCCGAGTTCCCGGTGGCCGAGCGCGTGATCGCCCGCGCGACCGGCTGGCACCGCAGTTTCTGCATGCGCTCGATCCACCATCGCGGCACCGAGGCTGCACCGGGTCTGGTTCTGGCGCTGGATGCCTCTGCCGGCTCCCATTGCGATGGCGTGGCCTTCCGCGTGGCACCGGGCGCCGAAGACAGCACCCTTCAGGCGCTACGCGAGCGCGAGCTGATCTCGTCGGCCTATCTGGAACGCTGGCTGCCGGTGCATCTGGCCGATGGCCGCGCGGTGCAGGCGCTGGTCTTTGTTATCGACCCCGACCATGTGCAATATTGCGGCGGCCTGCCCCTGGAAGAGCAGGCCCGGATCATCGCCCAGGCCGTGGGCGGGCGGGGGCCGAACCGCGATTACCTGCATGCCACGGCCGATCATCTGGCCGAACTGGGCATCGGGGACGCCGATCTGGAATGGCTTTCCGCCCGCGTTCGTGACCTTCATCATCCTTAGTTTCGCTTGGCATCGGCCGCCTGCCTGCTATGGTTGGGCCATATCACAGCATGCGGCCACAAGATATGCCAAGAACCGCCCCGCAGACCGGCGTCCTGTTCAGCCAACCCATCCGCCAGATCGTCACCATGTTGCTTGTCTGCGGCCTGGTGGCGGCGGGGGCGTGGTTCATCCATGAAACCGTGCTGGGCATCATCCGGACGAACCCCTGGCTGAACGGCTTCATCGCCGGGGTGTTCCTTCTGGCGGTTGTCACCTGTTTCTGGCAGGTGTTCATCCTGGTGCAATCGGTCAGCTGGATCGAGGCCTTTGCCCGCCAGGAACCCGGCTCGGCCGAGGCGGAGGCGCCGCTTTTGCTGGCCCCGCTGGCCCAGTTGCTGCGCAGCCGGGGCGCGCGGTCGAACCTGTCGGCCTCCTCCACACGCTCGATCCTTGAATCCGTCGCCACCCGCATCGACGAGGCGCGCGACATCACCCGCTATTTGGTCAACCTTCTGATCTTCCTTGGCCTTCTGGGCACCTTCTATGGGCTTGCGACCACGGTTCCGGCGGTGGTCGACACCATCCGCAGCCTTGCCCCGGCCGACGGAGAGACCGGGCTGCAGGTGTTTTCCAAGCTGATGAGCGGTCTTGAAAACCAGCTTGGCGGCATGGGCACGGCGTTTTCCTCTTCGCTTCTGGGGCTGGCCGGGTCGTTGGTCGTGGGCCTGCTGGAGCTTTTTGCGGGCCACGGCCAGAACCGCTTTTACCGCGAGCTTGAGGATTGGCTGTCCTCGATCACCCGTGTCGGCCTTGCCAGTGGCGACGGCGAAGGCGACAGCGGTGTCATGGCCGGGCTGATCGACCATCTGGGCGCCCAGGTCGAGGTGTTGCAGACCATCGCCGCGCAGGGCGACCGCGACCGGCTGGCGCTGGATGACCGGCTGGCCACCCTGACCGAGGCGGTCAATCGCATGGCGGGCCTTGGGGCGGCGGCCGAGGCGCAGGCCTCTGCGCTGGCGCGCATCGCCGAGGGGCAAGAGCGGCTGATCGCGGCCTTGGCGGGTGCCGAGGGCGGGGCCCATTCCGACGCCGAAAGCCGGATGCGCCTGCGCTCCATCGATGTGCAGCTCTTGCGCATTCTCGAAGAGCTGACGGCCGGCCGCGCCGAATCCACCGCCGATCTGCGCGCTGACCTGACCGCGCTGATCGCCGCTGTCCGCCATCTGGGCCGGGGGCATTAGATGGGCCTTTCGCGCCGCCGCGACAGTTCGATGATCTGGCCCGGCTTTGTCGATGCCGTGACCACGCTTTTGATGGTGATGATGTTCGTGCTGACCATCTTTACCGTCATGCAGGCGGTGTTGCGCGACACGATCACCACCCAGGGCAACGAATTGACCGAGTTGAACGCGCAAGTGGCCCAGCTGGCCGATGCGCTGGGGCTGGAGCGCGCGCGGGCCGATGGCCTGCAGGTCAGCCTTGCGGCGGCAGAGACGCGGCTTGGCGATTTCGAGGTGCAGGTGCGTGGCCTTCTGGCCGAACGCGACGCGGCTTTGGGCGATGTTGCCCGGCTGACCGATGAAAAGGCGGCGCTGGATGCCGCCCTTGCCAGCGCCCGGACCGAGATTGACGGCGCCGCCGAGGCCGCCCGCCTGGCCGCCGCCCGCCGCGAGGCGCTGGAGGCGCTGGTGGCGGACCTTCAGGCCAAGGGCAAGGCGGATGCTCAGGCCCTGTCCACAGCACAGGCGCAACTTGCCGAGGCCGAGGCCGCGCGTCTGGTTGATGCGGCGGCCCTTGCCAAGCTGCGCGACAGCCTGCAGTCCTCGGACGACGAACTCGCCGCGCTGACCCTTGCCCTGGAGGCCAAACGCAAGGAGGCCGAAGAGGTGATGACGCTTCTGGCCGCCGCCCGCGCCAAGCCGGCCGAAGGGGCGGAAAAAGGCACGCTTCTGGATGTGGCCAAGGCGACGCTTTCTCAAGAGCAGGAAAAATCGCTGGAGGCGCAGCGCAAGGTAACGCTGCTGAATGAACAGATTGCCGCCTTGCGTTCGCAACTGGCAGAGTTGCAGGGGCTTCTGGATGCCTCGGCCGCGCGGGATGCGGCGGCTCAGGTGCAGCTTGAGACGCTTGGCAGCCAGTTGAATGCGGCGCTGGCGCAGGTGGCGGCCGAACAGAAACGCCGGGCCGAGATGGAGGCCGCCGAACGCAAGCGGCTGGAGGCCGAAAACGCCGACCTTGCCCGGTTCCGCAGCGAATTCTTTGGCCAATTGTCGCAGCTTCTGGCCGGGCGCGAAGGGGTGCGGGTGGTGGGCGACCGCTTTGTGTTTTCCTCCGAGGTGCTGTTCACCCCCGGCGCGGCGGATCTGGCCGAAGAGGGCAAGAGGCAGATCGCCGGAGTGGTGGCAACGCTGAATGACATCGCAGGGCAGATCCCGCCGGGCATTGATTGGATCATCCGGGTGGATGGCCATACCGACAACGTGCCCTTGTCGGGCGCCGGTGCCTTTGCGGACAATTGGGAGCTCAGTCAGGCCCGCGCCCTTTCTGTCGTGCGCTATATGGTGGCTGATCTGGGCTTTCCGCCAGAGCGCCTGGCCGCTACCGGCTTTGGTGAGTTTCAGCCGGTGGCAAAAGGCGACAGTGCCGAAGCCCGCGCCCAGAACCGGCGGATCGAGTTGAAGCTGACGGAACGCTGATTTTCGACGAAAATCAGCGGAGCCGCGATTTTTCGTCGAAAAATCGTTCAGGGCATGAGCGTCAGGCCCATACTTTCGCTGGCGATCGCCTCTCCGCGGCGCAGAAGTTCGACACGGGCCTCATAGCGCCCGGGGGGCCAGCCCGCCGTCAAGAGCCGTTTGCCGACAGCCCGAAAGGCCAGCGCCTGGGTTTTTTCCAGCATCACCCGTTCGGTCAGAACCGCCCCACTTGGCCCCTTTATTGTCAGCAGCAGCGCATCGCCCGCCCGCGGGCCGAAGAGATAGGCCCAGACAACAAGCGCGGGGGCCGTGGCGGGCAGATCGGGCGATGGCAGGCCGGCCTTGATCGCCTCGAAGTCGGGCACATGGTCGGTCAGGCCCAGCGCCAGAATTCCGCCTGGCTGATAGGGCAGGGGCGTGGCCCACAGGTCGTCGTCCGCCGCGCCGCAAGCCCCGGCCCCCGGCGCAAAAGGGTCTACATCCTTGCCGCCCTGTCGCACCGAAAGATGAAGGTGGGGAAACTCGGCCAGTCCCGATTGGCCGATCTGGCCAAGCCGCGCGCCGATTTCCACCTTGTCCCCGGGCCGAACCGTCACCGAACCCCGTTTCAGGTGGCAATACTGGGTCTCCCAGCCGGTGCCATGGTCGATCACCACTCCGTTGCCACATTCCTTGCCGGGACTGGCCGGGGTAAAGTCGGCCACCCCGTCGCGCGTGCCCTTCACCGTGCCCGCCGCCGCCGCCAGCACATCGACCCCCGTCGCCATCGCCGCGCGCGTGGGCAGCGCGATGTCGGTGCCGTCATGGTCTTGATAGCTGAGCGGTCCGCAGGTGAAATCGGCCGCCTCTGGCCCCGGATCACGGTCGGGATATTGCTGGATATAGCAGGTCTCGCCCAGCACGCAGGCTGCGGGGAAGGCAAGTTCAAAGGCCCCCGCTGGTTGGGCGAGGGCCATCAGGCAAAGGGCAAGGCGCCGGTTCATTCCGCCGTCAGAAGCGGCGGTTTCTGCCCGGTCAGGCGCGGCTTTTGCGGCTCTTCATAGGTCAGGTGCAAGGTGCCGTCCTTGACGCCCACATGCACCGTGCCGCCCTTGGTCAGCTTGCCGAACAACAGCTCTTCGGCCAGTGGTTTCTTGATGTGCTCCTGAATGACCCGGCCCAGCGGACGGGCGCCCATCTTGTCGTCATAGCCCTTTTCACCCAGCCAATCCGCCGCTTCGGGCGACAGGTCGATGTGCACGTTGCGGTCGATCAGTTGCGCCTCAAGCTGCAGGACGAACTTGGTCACCACCTGCTGGATGATGTCGCGGCCCAAGGGGGCAAAGGCGATCACGGCGTCCAGACGGTTGCGGAATTCGGGGGTGAAGATGCGTTCGATCGCAGCGGTATCCTCGCCCGTGCGGCGTTCGCGGCCAAAGCCGATCGCGGCCTTGGCCATTTCCGAGGCCCCGGCGTTGGAGGTCATGATCAGGATCACATTGCGGAAATCCACCGTCCGGCCGTTGTGGTCGGTCAGCTTGCCGTGGTCCATCACCTGCAGAAGGATGTTGTAGACATCCGGGTGCGCCTTTTCCATTTCATCCAGAAGCAGCACGCAATGCGGGTGCTGGTCGACGCCATCGGTCAGCATGCCGCCCTGGTCGAAGCCGACATAGCCCGGAGGGGCACCGATCAGCCGGGAAACCGCGTGCTTCTCCATGTATTCCGACATGTCGAAGCGCAACAGCTCCACCCCCAGCGAGGCGGCGAGTTGTTTGGCCACCTCGGTCTTGCCGACACCCGTCGGCCCGGCAAAGAGATAATTGCCGATGGGTTTTTCGGGCTCGCGCAGGCCGGCACGCGCAAGCTTGATGGCCGAACACAGGGCCTCAACCGCCTTGTCTTGCCCGAACACCACCCGTTTCAAGGTCTTTTCCAGATCGCGCAGGGTTTCGGCGTCGTCTTTCGACACCGACTTTGCCGGGATGCGGGCGATTTTGGCGACGACCGCCTCAATCTCTTTGGTGCCAAGCGTCTTGCGGCGCTTGCCTTCGGGCAGAATGTGTTGGGCTGCCCCGGCCTCGTCAATCACGTCGATGGCCGAATCCGGCAGTTTGCGGTCGTGGATATAGCGGGCCGCCAGCTCCACCGCCGATTTGATCGCGTCATTGGTATAGCGCAGATCGTGATGCTCTTCGAAATGCGGCTTCAGCCCCATCAGGATCTTGATGGTATCGGGCACCGAAGGTTCATTGACGTCGATCTTCTGGAACCGGCGCGACAGCGCGCGGTCCTTTTCGAAGTGCTGGCGGAATTCCTTGTAGGTGGTCGATCCCATGCAGCGCAGT
>JALQYS010000368.1 GCA_023254015.1 Paracoccaceae bacterium | reverse complement strand
CGACACATAGGTGCGGATTGCCAGACGGTCCACCGGCGGCGTGGCGATGATGGACAGGTCGCGCACCCCGGTCAGCGACAGTTGCAGCGTGCGCGGAATGGGCGTGGCGGTCAGCGTCAGCACATGGATGTCAGACCGCAGCTCTTTCAGCCGTTCCTTGTGGGCCACGCCAAAGTGCTGTTCCTCGTCGATGATCATCAGGCCGAGGGTCTTGAACTTCACCCCCTTGGCCAAAAGGGCATGGGTGCCGACCACGATATCCACCGTGCCCGCCGCCATCATCTCGCGCGTCAGATTCGCCTCTTTGGCGGTGACAAAGCGGGACAAGGGCCGCACGGTGATCGGAAAGCCGCGGAAGCGTTCGGCAAAGCTGCGGTAATGTTGGCGCGCCAGCAGCGTCGTCGGGCAGATCACCGCCACCTGCATGCCCGAAAGCGCGGCGACAAAGGCCGCGCGCATCGCAACTTCGGTCTTGCCAAAGCCCACGTCGCCCACGACCAGCCGGTCCATCGGGCTGCCCTTTTCCAGATCGGCCACCACATCGGCAATCGCGGCCAGCTGGTCATCGGTTTCCTGATAGGGGAAGCGGGCGGCAAAGGCCTCCCACAGGGAATGCGGCGCCTCAAGGATCGGCGCATGGCGCAGCGCGCGTTCGGCGGCAATGCGCATCAGCCGGTCGGCGATTTCCTTGATGCGCTCTTTCAGCTTGGCCTTCTTGGCCTGCCATGCCCCGCCGCCCAGACGGTCCAAGAGGCCGTCTTCATGGCCATAGCGGCTGAGAAGTTCGATATTCTCGACTGGCAGATACAGCTTGGCGCCCTCGGCATATTCCAGGGCCACGCAGGCATGCGGCGCGCCAAGGGCGGTGATGGTTTCCAGCCCCAGATAGCGGCCGACGCCATGTTCGACATGCACCACCAGATCGCCCGGTGACAGGCTTTCGGCATCGCGAAGGAAGTTCTCGGCCTTGCGCTTCTTGCGCGGCTTGGCGGCCAGACGGTCGCCCAGAACATCCTGTTCGGAAATCACCGTCAGGCCCGGCGCGGTAAAGCCCGCCTCCAGGGCCCAGACCATGAGGAAGAGTTTGCCCTTCCCCTCGGGCACCTCGCGGAAATCCTTGACCGGGCTTGCACCCTTGATCCCCTGATCCTCCAACAGGCCCGAAAGCCGCTCACGCGCGCCGTCGGACCAGGAGGCGATGACAACCTGCCCCTCTTGCAACCGCGCATTCACATGGTCGGCCAAGGCACCGAAAAGGCTGACGTTTTCCTGCTGACGCTCGGGCGCGAAATTGCGGCCCAGGCGGGCGCCCGCATCCAGAACCCCCGGCCCCGGCGACTGGGCCAGAGGCGACAGTTGCACCACCTTCTGCCCGGCGGTGGCGGCCTGCCAGGCGGCATCGTCCAGATACAGAAGCCCCGGCGCGACCGGTTTGTAAACCGTGTCCAGCCGCCCCTTGGCGCGCATGGCATCAAGCCGCGCGTCATACTGATCTTCGATGCTGTCCCAGCGCGCCAGACGGGCGGGCGTCACCTGATCGTCCACCATCACGGCGGCATCGGGCAGATAGTCGAACAGCGTCTCCAGCCGGTCATGGAAGAAGGGCAGCCAGTGTTCCATCCCGGCATGTTTGCGGCCCGCCGAGACCGCCTCATACAGGGGGTCGTCCGACCCCGCCGCGCCGAATTCGCTGCGGTAATTCTGCCGAAAGCGGGTGATCGAGGCCTCGTCCAGAATGACCTCGGACATTGGCGCAAGGTCGATCGCGGTCAGCTTTTCGGTGGTGCGCTGGCTGACCGCATCGAAACGGCGCAACCCGTCCAGCGTATCGCCGAAGAAATCCAGCCGCACCGGCCCGCTGATCCCCGGCGGCCAGATGTCGACGATGCCGCCGCGAATGGCATAATCACCGGGTTCGGCAACGGTTGAGACCGGCGAGAACCCCATGCGCGACAGAAAGGCCTTGAGGTGTGCCTCATCAACCCGCGTGCCGACCCGGGCGGAAAAGGATGCCCCCCGGATCACCTCGCGCGGGGGCAGGCGCTGCATCGCGCCGCCAAGGGTGGTCAGCAGCACGAAAGGCCCGGTCAGCCCATGGGCCAGCGCGGCCAGCGTCGCCATGCGGCGGGCCGAGATTTCAGGGTTGGGGGAGATGCGGTCATAGGGCAGGCAATCCCAGGCCGGCAGGTCCAGCACCAGAAGGCCCGGCGCCATGACGGCAAGGGCCGCCCGCATCGCCTCCAGCCGCTTGTCGTCGCGGGCGATGTGGAGGACCGGCCCCCCCGCCGCCTCGCGCGCCAAAAGCCGGGCGTCATAGCCCTCGGGCGCCCCGCCAAGGATAAAGCGTTTCTGCGCCATGGCTTAACCCAGCACTCCGATATGCATGTTCTGATACATGCCGAACAGCGAGGTGACAAAGATCGACACCATGCCCAGGATCTGGGTCGCCACGCGGTGACGCAACAGGCGGCGGTGCAGCGCCTCTCCCTCGCCCTCGCCCGCCTCGATCAGCAGCGAGGTGCGCAAGGAAAGCGCGGTCAGGATGGAAAAGGGCAGGTAAAGAAAGAACACCGCCTGCGCGAATTCGATGCCATAGGCAAAGCCCAACAGCACCAGAAGCGTCAGCACGAAGGCCCAGAAGGCCATCAGCCAGGACCCGGCCGCGCGCACGATGTACAGCATCCGCCCGGTGTTGATGCGCACCATGGTTTCCAGATCCTGCTGGGCAAGCCCGCCGTGACGTTTGGCGCGGCTTATCATGTCAAAGGGCACGCCCAGCACCCAATGGCTGGCGGTCGACCAAAGCACAGCCAGCACGATCCAGTACCACAGGTTCGAAAACGACCGCATGTCGATCAGTTCGAAGATGACATTGTACCAATCCACGGGAACCCCAGTCTCTTGCCGCCGAGCGCCCAAATGTCCGCTTGAGGCGCAGGCATTTCCATGGCAGGCAAGGCAGACAACCGCAAGCCTTTTCCAGCCAGCCTGAGGTGCCCATGCAAACCGTTCCCTCCCCCGGTCACCGCTTTCGCCGCCTCAAGCGGTCGGCCGCGCTGCGCTCGATGGTGCAGGAAAACACCCTGTCCCTGGGCGATCTGATCTGGCCGGTCTTCCTGTGCGACGGGGTGAACACCCGCCAGCCCATCGGCTCGATGCCAGGGGTAGAGCGGCTGTCGATTGACCTAGTGGTCAAGGCGGCGGAAGAGGCGGCAAGCCTTGGCATTCCGGCGATCTGCCTTTTCCCCTATACTGATCCCTCGGTGAAAACCGTCGGCTGCGAAGAGGCCTGGAACCCCGAGAACCTGACCAACCGGGCGATCCGCGCGATCAAGGCGGCTGTGCCCGAGATCGCGGTGATGACCGATGTCGCGCTGGACCCCTACAACGCCCTTGGCCATGACGGCCTGGTAGTGGACGGGGTGATCCTGAACGACGAAACGGTTGAGGCGCTGGTCAAGATGGCGCTGATGCAGGCCGAGGCGGGGGCCGACATTCTGGGCCCCTCGGACATGATGGATGGCCGGATCGGCGCGATGCGGGCGGCGCTGGAGGGTGCAGGCCATCAGGGCGTGGCGATCCTGTCTTATGCGGCCAAATACGCCTCGGCCTTTTATGGCCCGTTCCGCGATGCGGTGGGGGCGTCGGGCGCGCTGAAGGGCGACAAGAAGACCTATCAGATGAACCCGGCCAATTCCGACGAGGCGCTGCGGCTTGTCGAACGCGACCTGCGCGAAGGCGCGGATATGGTCATGGTGAAGCCCGGCATGCCCTACCTGGACATCTGCCGCCGGGTGAAAGACACCTTCGGCGCGCCGACCTTTGCCTATCAGGTGTCGGGTGAATACGCGATGATCATGGCGGCGGCGAACAATGGCTGGATCGATGGCGAAAAGGCCATGGTGGAAAGCCTGATGGCCTTCAAGCGCGCGGGCTGTGACGGGGTGCTGACCTATTTCGCCCCGCGCGTCGCCCGCCTGATCCGCGCAGGCCTTTGACCGGACCGGCAGTTTCCCGCCAGAGGGGACTGCCGGGCGTGACAGGGCCACCGTTCGCCGCTAAGCTGCGGGCAAACGGGGAATATACCCCGGCTTGAGGTGGAGCGAAAAGATGACCCGGATTTCCAGACGAATGGTGTTGGCCCTTGGCGGCGCGGGGCTGCTTTCGGCCTGCAACGGCGCGATCATGGGCAATGGCGTGGGCTCGAACGGCGCGCAGCAGATCGACGCGCGGGTGGCGGCGACCAAGGACTATCTGTTCAACCGCTATCCCGGCACGCGTGACCTGGCGCAAAAGGCCATGGGGGTGCTTTACATGCCGCTGGTCACCGAGGCGGGATTTGGCATCGGCGGCGGCTATGGTCGCGGGGCGCTGCAGGTCGGGGGCGTGACGGTGGATTATTACGCGGCCACTCGCGCCTCGATCGGCTTTCAGATCGGTGCGCAGCAATATGCCCATGCCCTGTTCTTCATGACCGATGCCGCCCTGCAGGATTTCCGCCGCGCCAGCGGCTGGGCCGCCTCGGCCGACATCCGCTATGCCATCCCGCAGGAAGGCGCGAGCATCGGCAAGGAAACCACCGAACTCGACCCGGTGATCGGCCTGATCTTTGGCCAGCAGGGCCTGATCGCAGGTGCCACGCTGTCGGGAACCAAATACACCCGCATCATCCCGTAAGGCACCGCCAAACACCGGC
>JALQYS010000340.1 GCA_023254015.1 Paracoccaceae bacterium | reverse complement strand
GTCGATCCAGCCGGGCAGGACCTGCATATGCGCCATGACCAAGGGCGCGGCTTTCGGGGCGGTATCGGTCGCGGCAAAGAAGGCCGCCGCCTTGCGCTCGTCATGTTCACGCAAGACCTTGCCCGCGCCCCAGTTGCGCTCTTTCAGCGCCCGCAGGAAGCCCACAAGGTTCTGGTCGCGGATCCGCTCCAACTCGCGGATGCCATACATGCCGGATTGGGCGTCGGACTGGTTGGCCACAAGGTCCACCAGTTCGTCGTTGAATTCCGGCACATCCATCAGCTTGGTCCAGGGCCATTTCAGGGCCGGGCCGAACTGCGCCATGAAGTGGCGCATCCCGGCTTCGCCACCGGCGATGCGATAGGTCTCAAAGAGGCCCATCTGCCCCCAGCGCAGGCCAAAGCCCATGCGGATTGCATCGTCGATTTCCTCGGTTGTGGCGATGCCATCCTTCAGCATCCACAAGGCCTCGCGCCAGACGGCCTCGAGAAAGCGATTGCCGATGAAGGCGTCGATCTCGTGGCGGATCACCAGCGGGAACATCCCGATGTCCTTCATGATCTGCACCGTGCGCTCCACCACTTCGGGCGGGTTCGCCGGGCTGCCCGAAACTTCGGACAAGGGCAGAAGGTAGACCGGGTTGAACGGGTGGGCCACGATGATGTTCTGCGGCGCAGGGCTGCCCTTTTGCAGGTCGCTGGCCTTGAAGCCAGAGGTGGACGAGCCGATCAGCACGCCCGGATTGGCCTGCTGCAACTGGGCATAGACCTTGTGCTTCAGCTCGATCCGTTCCGAGACGGATTCCTGCACATATTCCGCGCCTTCGACCGCTTCACCCAAGGTGCCGTGGAACGAAAGCTTGCCCTCGGGCGGCATCGGCACATCGGAGAGCGCAGGCAGGGCCAGCCGGGCATTAGCCAGCACCGTGTTGATCTTGCGCTCGGCCTCGGGGTCGGGATCGAAAACCTGAACATTCCAGCCGTTCAGAAGAAACCGCGCGGCCCATCCGCCGCCGATCACCCCACCGCCCACGATTGCTGCTGTCCGTGCCATGTCACTTCCCTTTGCTGCCGGGGCCTTACCCCCCCACCTCATCCCTCTCCCGCACAGGGGGGGGGAGGCCTTTTCCTCTTGCCCTGCGGCGCGGGCCGCGGGGCGGTTCAATCCACGCTAAGGCCGGCCTTCCGGCCGTCCTCGGTCATCATCTCGAAACAGCCGAATTGCGGCACCACGGCCGAGCAGGTCAGGCTGTCGGCCAGACAGAACCCGGTGCAATCGCTGGCCTTGCGGCAGGATTTCCCGGCATCCGGCGTGGGGCGAAAGCAAAGCTCGTCTGGCAAGAGCCCGCCCCGGCCCATCCCGCCCCCGATCAGCGCGGCAAGGGCGCGCGCTTTTCCAGCTTCAGCCTGGCGCGCACCTCGGCCGGGGTGATCACCCGCGCGCCCAGATTGCTGATGATGGTCACCGCGCGCTCTACCAGTTGCGCGTTGGTGGCCAGCACGCCCTTGTCGAGCCAGAGGTTGTCCTCAAGCCCCACGCGCACGTTGCCCCCTGCCAGCACCGCCGCCGCGACATACGGCATCTGGTGACGCCCCAAGGAGAAGGCCGACCAGAACCAGTCTGACGGCACATTGTTGACCATGGCCATGAACGTGTTCAGGTCATCGGGTGCGCCCCACGGAACGCCCATGCACAGCTGCACCAGAACCGGATCGGGGATAACACCTTCGGACGCCAGATGCTTGGCCAGCCACAGATGGCCGGTGTCAAACGCCTCGATCTCGATGCGCACCCCCGCCTTGGTCATGCGGCTCGCCATGTCGCGCAGCATGCCGGGGGTGTTGACCATCACATAATCGGCCTCGTTGAAGTTCATCGTGCCGCA
>JALQYS010000292.1 GCA_023254015.1 Paracoccaceae bacterium | reverse complement strand
CTCCCCCACGCGGTGGTTGATGCTGGCCTCGGCGTCTTCCGCCGCCTGGTTGCGCGCCTGCTGGCCCACTTCCACGATGCTGGCGATGTCGTCCACGGTGTACAGGTAGACATCGTCCATGCGGCCAACCTCGGCCTCGATGTCGCGCTTCCATTTCTGATGGTCCTCGACGCTGTCGACCGAAACGCCGATCACCTTGGTGTTGCGCTTTTTCCATTCGGCGGCCAGTTGCGCCACGGCTCCGAATTCGGTGGTGCAGACCGGGGTAAAGTCGCGCGGGTGCGAGAAGATGATGGCATAGCTGTTGCCCAGCCAGTCGTGAAACTTGATCGTGCCCGCCGTGCTTTCGGCGGTGAAATCGGGGGCGGTGTCGTTGATGCGGACGGCCATGGGAAAACTCCGTGATTGGTGGCCCCCATTTAGGCCCATTTTTTCGCCTATGCACCCCCTTGGGACGAAGCGCCGCAAGATAAGAACCCGCGTGCTGTCGCTGCGCGCCGGGCGGGGCATTTGTCCTGTTCTGAGCGGCGCGGGGAAACGGCTGTTCTTCCCACGACGCCAGTTTGATCAAATTGTCGCGCCAGGGGCTTGCCGGAAGGGTCCGCGCCTGTCACGTTCCGGCCCAACACAGGAGGCCCCCATGCTGGACAAACGCCAATTCTATATCAACGGCCGCTGGGTCGCCCCGATCGAGGGGCGCGATTGTCAGGTCATCAACCCCTCGACCGAAGAGCCCTGCGCCATCATCTCGCTGGGGTCCGAGGCCGATTGCGATGCGGCCGTTGCCGCCGCCAAGGCCGCCTTCCCGGCTTGGGCGGCCACCCCTCCGGCCGAGCGCCGCGCCGCCGTGGTGCGGATTCTGGAGCAATACGAGGCGCGGAAAGAGGAACTTGCCCGCGCCATGAGCATGGAGATGGGCTCCCCCCTGAAACATGCGCGCGAACAGCAGGCCCCCTGTCTGCCTTGGCATGCAGGCAATTTCCTGACGGCTTTTGACACGCTGGAGTGGGACCGGCCCCTTGGTGACCATGCCCCGAATGACCGGATCATTCTGGAGCCCATCGGAGTCGTGGGTCTCATCACCCCCTGGAACTGGCCGATGAACCAGATCGCCCTGAAGGCCATTCCGGCAATTCTGGCGGGCTGCACCTGTGTGCTGAAGCCTTCGGAAGAAAGCCCGCTGAATGCGATGATCTTCGCCGAGTTCTGCCATGACGCCGGCCTGCCGCCGGGCGTGTTCAACCTGGTGAACGGTGACGGGGCCGGGGTGGGCAGCCGGCTGTCCAGCCATCCGGATGTGGAAATGATCTCGGTCACCGGCTCGACCCGGGCGGGCCGCGCGATCTCGAAGGCGGCTGCCGACACGCTGAAGCGGGTGACGCTGGAGCTGGGCGGCAAGGGTGCGAATGTGATCTTTGCCGATGCTGATGAAAGGGCCGTCCGGCGCGGCGTTTTGCACATGATGGACAACACCGGCCAGTCCTGCAACGCCCCCAGCCGCATGCTGGTGCAGCGCAGCATCTATGACAAGGCGGTCGAGGTCGCCGCACAGGTTGCCAGTGAAATCAAGGTGGGCAATGCGCTGGAAGAAGGCCAGCACATCGGCCCTGTGGTGAACAAACGCCAGTGGGAGCAGATTCAGGGCTATATCCAGAAGGGCATCGATGAAGGTGCCCGGCTGGTCGCCGGGGGCCCCGGCCTGCCCGATGGGTTCAACCGCGGCTATTTCGTCAAGCCGACGATCTTTGCCGATGTTGTTCCGGGCATGACCATCGAACGCGAGGAAATCTTCGGCCCCGTCCTGTGCATGATCCCGTTCGAGGATGAGGCCGAGGCCATCCGCATCGCCAATGATTCGCCCTATGGCCTGACACATTACGTCCAGTCGCAGGACGGCGCCCGGCGCAACCGCATGGCCCGGGCGCTGAAGGCCGGGATGGTGCAGATGAACGGCAAGAGCCGGGCTGCCGGTTCGCCCTTTGGCGGGATGAAACAATCGGGCAGGGCGCGCGAAGGCGGCGTCTGGGGGCTGGAAGAGTTTCTTGAGGTCAAGGCTGTTTCCGCCTGGGACCCCACGCAAGGCTAACAGGAAAGCCCCGGCATCGACCGGGGCTTTTTCTTGCTGAAAGAAAACTTGACACATATGTCGATTTGTTTTTCCTTGAGCCAGTCAGCCAAGGAACCGCCATGAGCCAGCACCCCCGCCTTCTGTCCCCTATCACCCTGCGCGGCCACACCTTGCGCAACCGCATCGTCTTTGGGGCGCACACCAACAACATGGCCGAAGGTGGCCTGCCGCTGGCCCGGCAAGGGGCCTATTGGTTGGAACGTGCCCTGGGCGGGGCTGGCATGATCGTCACCGAACCCGTGCCCGCCCATCGCACCGGCGTTCTGACCCGCGGCAATCTGGCCCATGAAAGCGACGAGATCATCCCGCATTTCCGCGTGATTACCGACAAGGTGAAAGCTGCGGGTGCGGTGATCGTGCAGCAGATCTACCATGTTGGCGCGCATGGCGACAGCGACCTGTCGTTCCAGCCGCATTGGTCGCCCTCGGGTGCGCCGTCCTACCACGACAGCGACGGCAGCCACGCAATGACCGAGGCCGAGATCGACGAGGTGCTTGAGGCCCACGCGGCCGCCGCCCGCCGCGCACAGGCCTGCGGCTTTCAGGGGGTCGAGGTCTGGGCCGCCTATCACTCGCTGGTCGATCAGTTCTGGACGCCGTGGTCGAACCAGCGCACCGACCAATGGGGCGGCAGCCTTGAAAACCGGACCCGCTTCTCGCGTGAGCTGATCGCCCGCATCCGCCGCGACTGCGGGCCGGAGTTCATCATCGGCCTCGCCATCAGCTATTCGCCCGGCTATTCGGTGTCGCTTTCGGCCGACGAACTGTGCGAGATCGTGGCGCTGCATGACGCGACGGGGGATGTTGATTACATCACCTGCGGCTATGGCAGCTATCTGGAGTTTGAAGGCATCATCCCCGCCTTTACCGAAGGCGAAAAGCTGACCACGCCGATGACGGCCCGGCTGAAATCAGTGGTGAAACACGCACGGATCACCTCCGAGGCGGGGGTGCGCACCCCGGACAATGCCGAAACCATCCTGTCCTCGGGTGAGGCGGACATGGTGTCGATTGTGCGCGGTCAGATCGCCGACCCGCATCTGGCCCGCAAGGTGACCGAGGGCCGCGCCGAGGACATCCGCGGCTGCATCTCCTGTAACCAGATGTGCTGGGGCCGACGGTCGCGCGACTATTGGATTTCCTGCCTTATCAACCCTTCGGTGGGCCGCGAGTGGGAATGGGGCGGCGACCGGTTTGAGAAGACCGCATCGCCGAGATCAGTTCTGGTTGTGGGTGCCGGTCCGGCGGGGCTGGAGGCCGCCCGCGCCGCTGCCGAGCGCGGCCACAAGGTGGATATCGTCGAGGCCCTGCCGGTGATCGGTGGCCAGTTCCGGCTGGCCGGCATGCAGCCGCGCCGGGCGCAGATCATCGATCTGATGGAGTGGTATGAACGCCAGTTCGAAAAGCTGGGCGTCACCCTGCGGCTCAATACTTTCCTTGATGAGGATGAAATCGCTGCCCATCCGGCGGATGTGGTCATTCTTGCCACCGGTTCCCTGCCGGATGAAACCGGGTTCCAGCGCTGGCAGCCGCACCTGTCCGCCTTGCCGGGGATGGAACTGGGTGGTGTGTGGTCTCCCGAAGCGGCGATGCGACGCGAGGCGCGGTTGGGCGATGCGGTTGTGCTTTATGATGAAGGGTCGAACTGGCGGGGTGTCGGCACGGCCTGGGCCTTGGCCGAACGCGGCCATCAGGTGACGATTGTCACCCCCGAGCCCTTTGTCGGCAAGGAAATCGCCCGCACCGCCGCCGATGGATCGGTCCGGCGCAAGCTGGCCAAGCTGGGGGTGAAGTTCCTGACCGAACATTGCCTGACGCGCTGGCACGGCAACGGCGTGACGGTAAAGAACTTTCTGACTGGTGAGGAAGACACCCTGCCGGCCAGCGGTCTGGTCATGGCGACCACCAACCGCGCCTTCGATCCCTGGCCCGAAACCTTTGAGGGCAAGGCGACCCACCGCATCGGCGATTGTGCCGCCCCGCGGCTGGCCGCTTATGCCTTCCACGAAGGTCGCAAACTGGCGCTGAGCCTCTGACCGACGCTCATCGAGCCCGTTCCGGGCACTCTTCGCGGGTTAGAACGGGCAGGGGGCGGTGAAATCTACCCACTGCCCGCTGCCCGGATGGTGCAAGCCCAGCGTTTCGGCGTGCAGCATCAAGCGCGGATAATCCGCAGCCTTGCCCGAGGCATAGATCGGATCGCCCAGAATCGGGTGGCCCAGTTCCAGCATATGCACCCGCAATTGGTGACTGCGCCCGGTTTTCGGGAACAGCCGCACCCGGGTTTCGCCGGGGGCGCGGCCGATCACGTGCCAATCGGTCTGCGCGGGCCGTCCGTGTTCATGCGACACCATCTGCCGGGGCCGGTTCGGCCAATCGGCGCAAAGCGGCAGGTCGATATGGCCCTCCTCGCCGATAATTTCGCCAGCCACCCGTGCGACATAGGTTTTCTTCGCCCGGCGTTGTTCGAATTCTTGCCCGAGAAACCCTTGGGCCTTTTTCGTGCGGGCAAAGATCATCACGCCCGATGTGTCGCAATCCAGCCGGTGCACCAGCAGCGTATCCCAATGGGCCGCCTGCAAACGGCTGACCAGGCAATCCTGCCGACCTTCCAGCTTGCCCGGCACCGACAACAGGCCGGCAGGCTTGTTCACCACGATAATCAACTCGTCCTGATAGAGGATGTCCAGCGGCACATCGGGCGGGTTGTAGTCGAACTCGGGTCTCATGCGATGGTGTGGCCCGCCGCGCGCAAGGCGCCTGCCAGATGCCGGATATGCGCCGGACCCACCTCGCAGCAGCCGCCGACGATGGTGGCGCCCAAATCCACCCAGCGCAGCGCGAAGGCGGTGTATTTCTCGGGCGTCAGATCATGGCGGGCGCAATAGTCGGGGGCGTCAGCCGTCTCGGGCAGGGGCAGGCTGGAGATTTCGGAAAAGCCGTTGGCATAGGCGCCAAAGGGCCGACCCATGCCGCGCAAGACCGACAGTGCGGCCTCCATCGCCTCGGGCATCGAGCAATTCGCCAGAACCGCCGCCGTCGGGTGTTCGGCAATCACCTCGGCCAGCCCCGCCACGGGTTCGCCCGAGCGCAGGCGCGAGCCGTCGCGGTCATCGACCGAGACCGACAGCCACACCGGCCGCCCGGCCGCCTGTGCCCCGGCCAGCGCGCCCCGGCACAGATCCAGCGAGGACATCGTCTCGCACAGGATCACGTCGACATGCGGCGCCATCAGCGCGGCCTTCTCGGCGTAAAGCGCCGTGGAAACCTCAACCGCCGGCGTCAGATCGGGCCGATAGCTTTCGCCCAAGGGGCCCATCGACCCCGCGATGATGCCGCGCCCGGCCTCGGCCCGTGCCTCATGCGCTTCCATCAGCGCCCGCAGGTGCAACGCGTGGTAGTAGTGATCCAGGCCCACGCCCACCAGCCGGTCATGCAGGATGTTGTAGGTGTTGGTCGTGGCCACGCTGGCGCCCGCGGCAAAGTAATCGGCGTGGATCGCCTTCACCAGACCGGGGTGATCGATCATCACGCGTGTGGCCCAAAGCGGTGTCGGCTCATCGCCGGACCGGGCCACCAGTTCCTGCCCCATGCCGCCATCCAGAAGGGTGATCGTGGCCATGTCCTATTCCTTGATCATGCGCAGCGCGAGAAGCGCGAACACCCCTGCCGCCAGTTTGTTCATCACGCCCATCCGGGCCGAAAGCGCCTGACCGGCAAACCCGGCCATCGCGCCATATCCAGCGGTAATGCACATGCCTGTCAGGGTAAAGACCGCGCCAAGGACAAGGATCTGTTGCCAGACCGGGCCGCGCGCGGGATCGGTGAACTGCGGCAGGAAAGCCAGCACGAACAAAGCGACCTTTGGGTTCAGCGCATTGGTGACAAAGCCCCGCCAGAAGGCCCGGCTCAGACTGGTGCTGCCGTTCTGGGTCTGGGCCGGCCCCGCCTGCCAGGATGTCCAGGCCAGATACAAAAGATACCCCGCGCCGAACCAGCGCAGCCCCGTCATCGCCGCAGGATGGGCTGCCAACAACGCCGCCACCCCCAAGGCTGCCAGCCCGACGTGCCAGAAGCCGCCAAGGCCAACGCCAGCACCTGCGGCCATGCCCGTCCGCGGCCCGCCCGCCATGCCCGAGGCGGTGGCAAACATCACGTCCGACCCCGG
The DNA here is from genome assembly GCA_023254015.1 of Paracoccaceae bacterium. GTDB lineage: Bacteria > Pseudomonadota > Alphaproteobacteria > Rhodobacterales > Rhodobacteraceae > Tabrizicola_A. Next base: position 2,065 of record JALQYS010000292.1, on the reverse strand, counting down.
CGTCAGGTTCAGCAGAACTCCGGCACCGGCAAAGGCCAGAAGCGCATCAAGCGGGATAAGCTCAAACATGGCCGAGCATCCCCGGTTTCCTGCCGAAGATCAAGGGCGGCCCCCGTGACGGGGGCCGCGCCGCCGCCGTCAGATCGCGGCCAGCATCGACTCGCCGCCCGAGATGTCGCACTGACCGGCATTCTCTTCGGCGTGCAGCACCTTCACCTCGCCATCCACCGCATAAAGCGCATAGCGCTTGGACCGGTCAAAAAGCCCGATCGCGGGAACCGAGAATTCCAACCCGATCGCCTTGGTAAAGCTGGCGTCGCCGTCGCCAAGGAAGGTGATCCCCGAAGCCGCGCCGCCGGTGCTGTCGCCCCAGGCTTTCATCACGAAGGGGTCATTCACCGACACGCAGATCACTTCATCCACGCCCTTGGCCTTCAGCTTGTCGATCACCCGCATGAATGACGGCACATGGCTGGTGGTGCAGGTGCCGGTATAGGCACCGGGCAGGCCGAAAATCACGACCTTGCGACCCTTGAGCTTTGCCGAAAGCTCTACCGTTTCGGGGCCATTCGCGCCCATTTGCAGGAGTTTCGCATCAGGCAAATGGCTGCCCACTGAAATCGTCATTTGTCGTCCCTCGCGCGTTGCGTTTCCGTGTCCGACGGATATAGGCTCCGCGCAGGTTTTCGACCAGAGGGAGCGGGCAATGGCACATGTGGTTGTGGTGGGCGCGGGGCAGGCCGGATCGGCCGTTGTGGCCAAGCTGCGGGCCTTGGGCTTTGACGGCCAGATCACCCTGATCGGCGAAGAGCCCAGCCCCCCCTATCAGCGCCCGCCGCTGTCCAAGGCCTATCTTTTGGGCGAGATGGAGGAAGAGCGGCTTTGGCTGCGGTCAAACGCCTTTTACGCCGACAACAAGATCACGCTGAGGGTCGGCGAAAAGGTGACCGGGATCGACCGCGCGGCGAAAACGGTGACCGTTGGCGGTGAAACCCTGTCCTATGACCATCTGGTTCTGACCACCGGCAGCACGCCGCGCCGCCTGCCCGCGGCCATCGGGGGCGATCTGGCCGGAGTTTATACGGTGCGCACGCTGGCTGATGTTGATGCCATGCGCAGCGAATTTCAGGCAGGCCGCCGCGTCGTGATCGTGGGCGGCGGCTATATCGGGCTTGAGGCGGCGGCGGTGGCCCGCAAGCTGGGGCTTGAGGTAACGGTGCTGGAAATGGCCCCGCGCATCCTGCAGCGTGTCGCCGCCCCGGAAACCAGCGACTATTTCCGCACGCTGCATACCCGCCATGGCGCCACCATTCTGGAATCTACCGGCCTTGACCGGATTCTGGGTGAAACCCGCGTCACCGGCGTGCGCCTTGCGGATGGGCGCGAGCTGCCTGCCGATTTCGTGATTGCCGGCGTCGGCATCCTGCCCGGTCAGGCCCTGGCCGAGGCGGCGGGGCTGGAGATTGAAAACGGCATCAAGACCGACGCACAGGGCCGCACCTCGGACCCGGCGATCTGGTCGGCCGGTGACTGCGCCTCTTTCCCGTGGAAGGGCGGGCGCATCCGGCTGGAATCTGTGGGCAATGCCATCGATCAGGCCGAAGTGTTGGCTGAAAACATCATGGGCGCGGGCAAGGACTATGTCGCGAAACCGTGGTTCTGGTCGGACCAATACGACTGCAAGCTGCAGATCGCGGGCCTGAACACCGGCTATGACAACATCGTGACGCGCGGCCCCGAAGGTGAGGGCGTCAGCTTCTGGTATTATCAGGGCGACAAACTGCTGGCGGTCGATGCCATGAACGATCCGCGCGGCTATATGGTGGGCAAACGGCTGATTGAAGCGGGCAAATCGCCCGACAAGGCCAAGGTGGCAGACCTTTCGGTGCCGCTGAAGGATCTGCTGAACGCATGAGAATCGTCGGTGGCCGGTCGCGCGGGTTGAAACTGGCCGAGGTCGGCGCGGGCGACCCCGCCGCCCATCTGCGCCCCACCTCTGACCGTGTGCGCGAGGCGATCTTCAACCTGCTGATCAATGGCGGCTATGGCAACCCTTTGCAGGGCG
>JALQYS010000196.1 GCA_023254015.1 Paracoccaceae bacterium | reverse complement strand
ATCAACACCCGGGTCAGACGTGGCGTCGACATCTTGGACATGGCTGCCGCGTAGGCCGCATCAACCGACTTGAACAGGTTTTCCAGACCGATGTTCTCGCGTGCCGAGACGAAATGGAACTTGGCGAAATCGAGAAACTTCAGCTTGCGCTGCAGGATCTGGCGGGTTTGCTCACGGGTATAGGCATCCAGGCCATCCCATTTATTGACCGCAACAACCAGGGCACGACCGGACTGCACGATGAAATCGGCAATGTGCGCATCCTGATCGGAGACATCGGCCTGGGCATCGACCATCAGGATCACGACGTTGGCATCTTCGATCTGATCGGCAACCTGCGCGACCGGGGGCTGACCATCCTTCTGGTCGAACAGAACGTGGCGCAATCGCTGGACATCGCCGACCGGGGCTATGTGCTGGCCAATGGCCGGATCGAGCTGCAAGGCAGCGCCGCCGATTTGCGCGCCTCACCGGAAATCCAAGACGCCTATCTGGGTGCATGAGGCCAAGGACCCCGCCATGGACATCTTCCTGCAGCAACTTCTGAACGCCCTCAGCCTGGGGGGCACCTATGCGCTTCTGGCGCTGGGGCTGGCGGTGGTGTTTTCCATCATCGGCCTCATCAACTTTGCCCATGGCGAGTTGATGACTGTCACCGGCTATGCCGTGTGCTTCGCGCTGATCTGGGGGCTGCCCTTCCCGCTGGCGGTGATCGCCGGATTGGCGGTCGCGGTGGCCGCGGCCTTCCTGATGGAGCGGATCGCCTTTCGCCCGGTGCGCGGGGCCTCGGGCACCACGCTCTTGCTGACCAGCTTTGCCGTCAGTGCCATCCTGCGCGTGCTGTTCCAGAACCTGATCTCGGCCCGCCCGATCCCGGTCTCCATTCCCGCCTCGCTGTCGGGCGTCATCACCATCGGGCCGCTGCATCTGGGGATGATCCAGCTGATCTCGATCATCGTCACGCTGGTCATGCTCCTGGGGCTGAACCTGTTCTTGCACCGCACCATGGCGGGCCGGGCGATGCGGGCGGCCTCGGAAGATTTCGCCGTGCTCCGCCTGATGGGATTGCGGGCCAATTCGGTGGTGGCGACGGCCTTTGCCCTCTCGGGCCTCTTGGCCGGGGTGGCCGGCGTACTTTGGGTGGCCCAACGCGGCAGCGTCGATCCGCTGATGGGCGCGCTGCCGGTGTTGAAGGCCTTCATCGCCGCCATCATCGGCGGTTTGGGCAGCCTGTCGGGCGCCGTGGCGGGGGGCTTTCTTCTGGGCTTCATCGAGGTGATCCTGCAGGCCTATCTGCCCGAAGGCCTGCTGCCCTATCGCGACGCCTTCGCCATCCTTCTGGTGATCGCCGTGCTGCTGTTCCGCCCGCAAGGCCTGCTGGCGCGCAAGACACTGATCAAACTCTGACCGGCGGGTGGGGCGCAAGACGCGCGCCCCGCGCCTCAATTTGCCCGCGCGGATCGGCGCCGACGGGAGGAGGCAATCCCCAGCAGCGCCCGGTAGCTGCACAGACGGCGCCGGGGGATGTCGATCCCGGAACCGGCAAGCTTTCGGGCAAGGGCAAGATCGCTCATGCTTGCACAGGCGGGGTTATCGGCGATCAGCTTGCGCAGCGCATCCAGCACGATGGATCGTGTCAGCGGGGCGCTGTCCTTTGCCGCAAGAGGCCTTTCGAAGAACCGCACCAAGGGCACGATCTTGCCGTCGACCAGGGCAAACCTGTTGCGCACCATCCTGCTGACGGTGCTTTCATGCAAGGACAGCCGCGCGGCCAGCTCGCGCTGGGTCAGGGGGGCAAGCCGGACAAGGCGGCTGTCCAGTCCGGTCCTCTGCAAGACCACAAGCTGATTTCCCAGGGCTTCCAGGGTCGTGTCGCGCAGGCCCGCCGCCTGATGCAGCGCGCGGGCCTCGTGCCATTTGCGGCGCAGCGCGCGGCGGGCTTCGGCATCGACGGCGCCTTGAAGCGCCGTGGCAAAGGCGGCATGGCGAAGTGTCAGCTGCGGTGCCGATTGCAGGATCTGGCGCACCGACCACGCCTCTGCGTCGCGCGTGAACTGCAGTTCGGGGATCGCGGCGGCCACCGTCTCGCCAAAGGCCGCCGCAGGATTGCGCGACAGTCTGGCAATCACGGCAAGCAGCTGTTTCAGGCGATCACGGTCGAGCCCATGACGGCGTGCGAAATCCACCACACCGCTGGCGGCAAGCTCTTCGAGATGGCACAGCACAAGGATGGCCCCCTCGTCCAGTTGCCCTTTGGCCCGCAGTTGCAGCGCAAGGCATTCGGTGACCGATCTTGCGAACAGGCCGGCGGGGTCGATCTCCTGCATCTGCTGCAGCACCCTGTCGACCCGGCCGGGCGAAACCTTCAGCTCGGCGGCGATCGCGGGCAGGCTGTCGACCAGATAGCCGCGTTCGTCCAGGCCTTCTGTCAGGCGCCGCGCAATCGGCAGGTCCGCCGCCATGCGCACCAGCATCGGGATTTCGGCCAGCACATGGCCGAACAGGCTGGGCTGGGCCGAGGCGCTGTCGGTCGGCATCCCGCCGCCGCGCGGAAGGGGGCGCGACACCGCCAGAAACGGGTTCTCGGCGGCCTGGCGTTCGACCAGATCGGCGAATTCGGCCGGCGGGGTCACGATCAGTTGCACCAGCTGCCGCGCGGACTGCGACAGCACCTGCCGCTGGGCGATCCCGATCTGTTGCTGGTGCTCCTGCCGCATTACCCGGTCTGACCCATGACCCCGCAGGCTCTTTTGTAGAACCGGGCAAAGGCGCCTGCAACGTCGTCATTGTCGACCGGTTGGGAAAGCCCGCCCCGGCTGTCCTCCAGGAATGCATCGGAAAAACCGGCCTGTCCCATGCGATCCAGAAGGCCCGACACATAGTCCGGTCCGAATTCGGGGTGGAACTGCACTGACAGGGCGGCAAAGGGATAGACGATGCCGCCATGCGGGGAATGCGCGTTGCCCAGAACGACACGGGCCCCCGGCGGCAGGTCGACCACCTGATCCTGATGGAAGGACAGGGCCGACAGCGCATCAAGGCCCGGAAAGAGCGCCCGGCCCGCCGGCGCGATCCGATGCTGCTTGCGCCCGATCACCCAACCCCGGCCCGATTTTTCCACCCTGCCGCCGAAGGCCGTCGCCATGATCTGATGGCCAAAGCAGATTCCCCCGATCGGGCGGCCCGCGTCCCGGCAGGTGCGCAGAAAGTCGATGTAGGGCGGGATCCAGGGATGGTCCTCATAGGCCCCGGCGCGCGATCCTGTCAGCAGAACCGCATCAAAGCTTGCCAGATCCGGGAAATCCTCGCCCTCGACCACGTTTACCTGCGAAAACTGCGCTTCGGGCAGGGCCGCGCCCAGCCAGTCGGCGCACATCTTGCCGTAGGACGGCCAGCGATGCCGCACCTCGGGGTCCGGGCGGTCAGCCTCGATGATGGTGATCCGCATGCCCTTACCGCCCCCCGTCGCCACGGCTGCGCGTGGCAAGGACCGACAGCACGATCAGCACCAGCGAGGCCAGCACGATCAGCGTGCCCACCGCGTTGATCTCGGGCGTCACCCCCCGGCGCATGGTGGAATAGATGTACATCGGCAGGGTGTTGTCACGGCCCGTCAGAAAGAAGGTGACGGGGATTTCGTCGAAGGACAGGACAAAGGACAACAGGCCCGCCCCGATGATCGCCGACCGCAGGTTCGGCAGGGTGACGAACAGGAACGTCCGCAAGGGTGTTGCCCCCAGATCGCCCGACGCTTCTTCAAGCGAGCGGGGAATCCGTTGCAGCCTTGCATAGACCTGCGTCACCACCACCCCCAGAAGCGCCGTGGCATGGCCGAAGATCACGGTTTCCAGCGAAAGCGGAAAGCCGAACAGGCTGAACATGTTCAGCATGGAGATGCCCGTGACGATGCCCGGCAGGGTGATCGGCAGCAGGATCAGCCGCCGGAACAAGGTCTTGCCCGGAAAGTCGAACCGGTTCAGCGCCATCGCCGCCGAGACGCCCACGATCAACGACAGGATCGTGGCGAAGGTGGCGACGTAAAAGCTGTTCCAGACGGCGGTCAGCAGGTCTTCGTTGGCGAAAAGCTTGCGATACCAGTCCAGGGTGAACCCCGGAATGGGCCAGGTCAGCGATCGCGACGACGAGAAGCTGAAGGCGATCAGCACCCAGATCGGCACATAGAGAAACGCCATCAGCACGGCGACGAAGGTCATGAAGGCACTGTCGGCGCCATAGCGCGAGACTGCGGAACGGGCCATGTCAGGCACCTCCTGTGGTGGTGTTGCGTTCCAGCCGATCCGACAGCGACACGATGGACAGCACGATCACCAGCATCACGATCGACAGGGCCGAGCCTAGGGGCCAGTTCAGCGCCGAGCCGAACTGCGTCTGGATCACCGAGGCGATCAGGTTGCCGTCGGGGCCCCCCACCAGGAAGGGCGCGATGAAGTCACCGAACGACAGGCAGAAGGTCAGGGTGAACCCCGCCGCGATCCCCGGCATCGACAGGGGCAGCGTGACCTTCAGGAAGGTCCGCCACGGATTCATCCCCAGATCGGCCGAGGCTTCGGCCAGGTTGGGCGGAATCCGTTCCAGCGCAGTATAGATCGGCATCACCATGAAGGGGATGAAGATGTAGGTCAGCGTCAGGACCATGGCGAACTGGTTGTAAAGGAAGATGTCCGACGGCGCGTCCGTGATCCCCGCCCACATCAGGAAGGAATTCAGGATGCCCTCGGTGCCCAGGATGGTTTTCCAGATATAGGCGCGCAGCAGGTAGCTGACCCACAGGGGCGCGATCACCGCCATGTAAAGCCAAGTCCGCACCCCCGGCCAGCGGCAGCGGAACACCAGCCAATAGGCAAAGGGATAGGCCAGAAGCAGCGAGGTCACCGAGACCAGCACGCTGATCTTCAATGTGCGCAGCAGCACCTGCACATATTGCGGATCGGTGAACAGGGTGACGTAGTTGCCGAACTGGAAGGCCGGCTTGAAGGTGGGATAGGCCTTCACCCAGAAGCTGTAGGTCGCGATGATGCCGTAGGGCACCAGCATGAACAGCACGATCCAGGCCAGCGGAATGCCCAGCACCAGCGCGCCGGAAAGGTTGCGGCGCAGCGCGGTCACAGCCGCACCTCGCCGGCAAAGACAAAGACGTTATGCGGCTCGACGGCCACGCGTGCCGGGGAGCCGGTCTGCGGAATGGCGCTGCGGACCAGCGTGTCGGGCAGCAGGCTGTCGACAAAGACCGTCGCGCCGCCGCCCAGATCCACGGCCGTCCGCAGGCCCAGACCATAGTAGATGACCTCGCTGACGCGGCCTTCAACCACATTCGCGGCGGTTTCGCCCGGTGCAAGGAACCGCGCCTTTTCCGGGCGGAAGCCCAAGGTCACCGCGCCTGCCGTCGGAGCGGCGTCTTGCGACGTCAGCGCCCCGCCTGCGACGCGGAACTGCCCCTGTCCGGCCGGTGTCGCGGGCAGGAAATTGGTCGTGCCGATGAAATTCGCGACATAGGGCGAGGCTGGATGGTCGTAGATGTCCTGAGGCCGACCGTCCTGGGCCACACGGCCCTTTTCCATCACCACGATCCGGTCCGACATGGTCAGCGCCTCTTCCTGGTCATGGGTGACCATGATGAAGGTGATGCCCACCTTTTCGTGCAGGTGCTTCAACTCGATCCGCATCTGGTCGCGCATCCGCGCATCCAGCGCGGACAGGGGTTCGTCCAGAAGCAGCACCTTGGGCCGCCGGACAATCGCGCGGGCCAGCGCGATGCGCTGGCGCTGCCCGCCCGACAGCTGGTGCGGGCGCTGGTCGATCTTGTCGGGCAAGCCCACCAGCTCCAGCGCCTCGGCGGCCTTCCTGCGGGCCGCGACGCGGTCCATCCCTGCCATCTTCAGCCCGTAGGCGATGTTCTGGCCCACCGTCATGTGCGGAAACAGCGCATAGTCCTGAAAGACCATGTTCACCTCGCGGCGGTAGGGCGGCTCTTGGGTCACGTCGCGGCCCGCCAGCCTTATGCTGCCGTGTGTCGGCTCTTCGAACCCGCCGATCATCCGCAGAAGCGTGGACTTGCCGCAGCCCGAGGGGCCCAGAAGGGTAACGAACTCGCCGTCCCCGACGGAGAGGGACACATCATCCACCCCGATGATGGTTTTCGAGTAATACTTCGATATGCCCTGAAGCTCGATGATCGCTGCCATGGCGGCCTTTCCCTTTTTTTTTACGCCACAGGCGGCCCACCGGATCGGGGCCGCCTGACGGTTCTTGTCCGGTTATTGCGCCTTCACGGCGTTCCAGGCGTTGGTATAGGCCTCGAACCGGTCACCAAGCGCGGTCCAGATCATCAGGCTGTCGAGATAGGCCGGGTCATCCTGATGCAGGGCCGTATACTGCTCAGGGGTCATGCAGGACTTGGCCGCCGCCGCGTTCGTCGCCGAATAGCCGTTCACATTGGCTACGCCGCACTGGCCCTGTTCTGACAGCTGCATGTTCAGGAACTTGTAGGCGCATTCCTTGTTCGGCGTATCCTTCACGACCATCCAGCTGTCCATCCAGCCCTCGGCGCCCTCCTTGGGGATGAACTCCACCACCTCGATGCCTTCGGCCGCCAGAAGGCTCGACTGATAGCCCGCCCAGGTGTTGGAAATCACCGTATGCGGCGTCCCTGACCCATTGATTTTGCTGTTGCGCGGAGCTGGATCGGGGCTGTGGCTTTTGGCCACGAGCTCACCGAGGAGTCCCGGGCGAGGTCATTTTGATGCAATCAGGGTCTGCTGCGCGTAGGCCCAAGGCATCAGGGCGTCGATGTCCTTGGCCAGATGGCCGTGGGCAATGCTGGTAAAGAGGTCGCGCAGATACAGGTATGGATCGACGCCGTTCATTTTGCATGTTCCGATCAGGCTGGCAAAACGGGCCCATTTTCGTCCGCCTTCGTCATGGCCGGCAAAAAGGCAATTGCGGCGATTCATGGCGGGGCTGCGGATCGCGTTCTCGACGAGGTTCGAGTCGATGTCGACCCGGCCATCTTCCAGAAACAGCCGGAAGCCATCGTTGCGTTTCAGCATATAGGTCATGGCCTTGCCGAGGTCGGATTTACGCGAGACCCGCGCGGCCTGCGCCGTCAACCACGCGAAGAACTCGTCAACCAGTGGGCAGGACAGCTCCTGCCGAATAGCCCGGCGGTGGTCCGGGTCTCTGCCGCGGATGGCGTCCTCGATTTTGTAGAGGGCGGCGATGCGCAGCAGCGCTTCCTCCACGATGGGCGATCCAGTCTTTGGCTTGGCTTTGAGCAGCTTGCGCCGCCCGTGCGCCCAACAGAAGGCCAGCCGCAACGGATCGCCGCCCGTGCGCTTTGGCGTCGCCAGATGGGAATAGCCTCCATAAGCATCGACCTGGATCGTACCATTGAAGCCGGCGAGGATTTCGGCGGCATATTCGCCTTTACGCCCGGGCCGGTAATGGAACACCACGCCCGGCGGCGCGGAGCCACCCCAACCCCGGTCATCTCGCAGTACCGCCCAAAGGTAGCCGGTCTTCGTTTTGCCTTTCCCCGGATCCAGCACCGGGGCGGTGGTCTCATCCACGTAAAGCCGCGTGCTTTCGGCCATCAATCGCTTGGCCATATGGTCGACAACGGGTGCGATCAGCGCGCCGGTCCGGCCCATCCAGTCCGCCAGAACAGAGCGGTCGATCGGAACTCCATGCCGCGCCATCACCACGGCCTGCCGGTTCAGAGGCATGAACTCGGAATGCTTGGATACCGCGATGTAGGCCAGCAGCGGCTCTGTGGGCCAGCTGCCCTCCAGGAGATGCGCAGGGGCTTTGGCTTGCACCACGCCTGTGCGCCCCTTGGGACAGGCATATTTGGGGCGGATCGTGACAATGACCTGGTAGCGCGCGGGGATGTAGTCCAGCCGCTCAGTCCGGTCTTCCCCGATCCGGACCATGTCGCCGCAGCCGCAGGGGCAGGTAATGCTGTCGGGCTCAACCACGCGTTCCACGCGCGGCAGGCTTTCGGGCAGGGCACGGGCCTTGCGGGGGGGCCGCGGCTTGCGTTTTTCGGGATCGGATTCGCTGGCGGCGATCTTTTCCTCGACGGCGGCGATCTGTGCCTGTGTCTCGGCGATGGCGGTTTCCAGATCTTCCAGCGCCAGTTCCAACTGCGCCGGGTCCAGCTTCTCGGACTTCGGCCCGAACTTTGTGCGCCGGTAATCCTGAATCTGACCTTCCAGCTTTTCGATCAATGCCTGCAGTTCGGTGATGAAGCC
>JALQYS010000131.1 GCA_023254015.1 Paracoccaceae bacterium | reverse complement strand
GATCAGGGCGTTCCGCCCGCCCCCGTCGTCCCCCCCGTCGTTCCTGCGGCCTGCAACCGCGCAAGTTCGGTCCGGGCGGTGACGAACTGGGGCAGGGGGCTGTCGCCGGCCAGCTCAAGTGCGCGGGTCAGGCTGCGGATGGCCTCTTCGGTCCGGTTCAGCGCGGCATAGGTCATGCCCAGATGCATCTGGGTCAGCGCATCGTTCGGCAGGCCCGCGGCGGCGGGTTCCAGATGGAGCAGCGCCTCGGGGAAATTGCCGCGGCGGTATTCGATCCAGCCATAGGTGTCCTGGAAGGCCGGCACGTCCTGGCCCCGCAGGCGCCGCGCGATGGTGAAGGCGCGTTCCAGGCTTTCGGGATCATCCCGATGCGCGGTCAGCAGGCTGGCCAGGTTGTTGGCGACAATCACATTGCCGCTGTCATCGGCATACATCGCCTCATAGACCGCAATCGCCTCGTCGAACTTTCCGGCGCGCTCCATCTCGGCGGCCTTGATCCAGCGCAGCGTCGCCGAGCCGGGTTGCGCCGCAAGCCCGGCCTCCAGCACCTCGGTCGCTTCGGCGCTGCGCCCGGCCGAAGACAGCAGGCCGTAAAGCAGCCGCACCGGGGCCTCTGCCGCGGGATGGGCGGCCATCACGCCGCGATAGGCCGCCTCTGCCCGCGCGACATCGCCCGCCAGCGCGGCCAGCGTGCCATCCAGCATCTGCAGATCGGCGCTGTCGGGGGTCTTGGCCAGGGCCTCGGTCACATTGCGCCGCGCCTCTTCCAGCTTGCCCGCCCGGACCTGAGTGTCGACCATCAGGGCAAGGGCGCGGAAATTGTCATCGCCCGCCTCGATCTGCGATTGCAGGAAGGCCAGCCCGTCCTCGGTGCGGTCCTGGCCCATCAGCAGCGCGGCCTGCAGGGTGCGGGCGGCCTCTTCGGCCTGGGGCGTGGGGATCTGGCGCAGGTTGTCCACCACCTCCTGCACCTTGGCAAAGTCGCGCAGGCCCAGCCAGATGTCGGCCAGCGTGACCAGCACGCCGACATGGGCGGGGCTGACGCGGCGGGCCTCGGTCAGCACGGTTTCGGCCGCCTGCGTCCGCCCGTCGCGCATGAGCCTGCGGGCATAGCGCAGCGATTCCTCGGGGGCCGCGCCCGACACCTCTACCGCCATCGCCAGCCGTTCGGCCGCAAGATCGGGGCTGCCGTCGCGGTCATGCGCCTCGGCCAGCAGGGTCAGCGTGGCGGGATCGCGGGGCGACTGGCTCAGCGCGGTGCGCAGATCGACAATCGCCTCGCCCGGGCGGTCCTCGCGGATCAGCCAGGCGGCGCGCATCTTCAGCGCCTCGGTGTTGCTGGCATCCTCGGCCAGGATTTCTTCAACCCGGGCGCGGGCCCCCACCTCGTTGCCGGTGGTCTGCAGCATCTGGGCCAGCATCGCCTTGATGCGGCGGGTCTGGTCGGAGGCTGCGGCATCCTTCACCAGGGCCTCCATCGAGGCGATGGCCTCGTCCCGGCGGCCCGTCTCGAACACCATGGCCGCGCGCAGGGCGGCATAGAGATCGGCATTGGGCTGGCCCTGATTGGCGGTGATCAGCCGGTCCAGCTCGGCCATGGCCGCCTCGGGGCCGCGGGCCATCTGCAAAAGCTGGATCACCGCGACATGGCCATCGGGGGCGGCGGTGGGCGCGCCCGCGATCTGGCGCAGGAAGGCCTCGGCGCCCTCATAATCCTTCTGGAACAGGAACCAGCGGATCAGGCTGGCGCGCACTTCCGTGTTGTCGGGAAAGCTCTTGACCATCTGCTTCAAAAGCGCGCCGGTGCCTTCGGTGTCGTTGCTCTCGGCCAGAAGCTTCAGCTTCATCGACTGGAATTCCAGCGTGTCCGGCTCGGCCTGGATGGCGGCCTCGATTTCGGGCAGGGCAGATTGCGGATCAGGCCCGGCGAGGGCGAAATCCAGCAGCAACCGGCGCAGCACGGGGTTTTCGGGCACCTTGGCCTGCAGGCCGCGCGCCAGTTCGGCGGCCTTGGCGCGGGCCGTCTCATCGCGCGCCAGCACCGCCGCGCGATAGTCGAGCGCGACGCCCAGGGCCTGCACGCCCGGGGCCTCGGGCGTCAGCGCCAGGGCGGCGCGGCCGTGGCGTTCCACCTCGTCCCAGTCGCCCCGCTTCAGCGCCAGCTCGGCCAGCGTCTGGCGAACCTCGACGGTGTCGGGATATTGCTCGATCAGGCGCAGATACTGGCTGTAGGCTTCGGCCACCTCGCCGCGCGCCAGCTGGGTATCGGCATAGGTCTTGCGGGCCTCCTTGTGGAAGCCGTTGTATTTGAAGACATTGCGAAACTCGACCAGGGCGCGGTCGGTATCCCCCGCCGCAAGCAGCTCCATCCCCGAACGGAAATAGCGCTCGGCCTTTTCCTCGGAGCTTTCGCAGCCGGACAACAGAAGGCTGGCGGTCAGGGAAAGGGCAATCAGGGAAAGGCGCATTGTTCAACCTTGGATATCGGGGTCTTCCGGAAAGGGCGGGCAGCGAGGTGGCCGGCAACCTTGAGGGTCGGGCTCAGTGTCCGGTCGCGCGCAGGACCACGCCGACCGTGGCGGCCAGAAGCCGCAGATCGGTGGCCAGCGAGACCTCACGGTCATAGCGGTCATCGAAATCGGCACGTTCGGCGAAGGTGCTGTCATTGCGCTTGGACACCTGCCAGAAGCCGGTGATTCCCGGCCGCATGGTGTAATAGGCGATGCCGGGATAGAGATCCTGCTGCCCGTCCATCATCGGGCGGGGGCCGACAAGGCTCATGTCGCCGCGCAGCACGTTCCACAGCTGCGGCAGCTCGTCCATCGAGGATTTCCGCAGCAGCCTGCCCAAGGGGGTGACCCGGGGGTCCGCCTTCAGCTTCTGGGTGCTGTTCCATTCGGCCCAGGCGGCCGGGTCGGCGGCCAGATGGACGGCCAGTCGCGCCTCGGCATCCGGCACCATCGAGCGCAGCTTCCACATCTTGTAGATCTTGCCATCACGCCCCACACGATCCTGCCGGTAAAACGGGGACGCCCCCTCCAGCAGCAGCAGCGCCAGGGCAAAGCCAAGGATCAGGGGCAGCGCGACCGGCGCGGCCAACAGCACCAGCGTCACGTCAAGGGCCCGCTTCACGCCGTTGCGGTAAAGCCCCTTGCGACGCAGGGCGCGGCGCTGCTCTCCGACGAACCTCAGGGGCGAGCCTACCGGTTTTACCCTGCCCGCCTGATCGACGATTGTCTGGTCATGTACTGTCATCACTATTCTCGGCCAAAATGAATATGCGCCGCAAGGCAATGGGAATCAGGGGGCGTCAGCAAACATCTCGTGCGCTTCCGAATCCGCAGGAAGCTCTCAATCTGGTTACACTCTTTTAACGGTTCTCACAACGAATTTTGACTGGCATGAATTGTATTGTTTCGTGTAAGTCATTATAAAGAAAAACATCTTTCCCTTTCTGACGGATTGTTTCCTGTTGCTGGAAAATCAGGCAGAACGCGCATGTCTTGAATTGAAAATAAATTGTAAAATACAATCAAAGGATGTTTTTTGCGGTGACTCTCCTCTCCTCATCACCCGCGTCAGGGCCCGGGCCACGCTTGTCTGCAAGCCCTGTTGCCTATATCACGAAGGGGTCGGGAAAGGTTGGCCTTTCCCTTCTTTCGACACAGATTCCGGGCAGGATACGTTTTCGGACATGATCGTCAGGGATAGTTTGGATGAGCGGATTTTGAGATGGCGGCGAGATTGTGGCCCATGGCACAGATCAGGAAGTCGCGCTTGCCGGCACCCCGGGCAGCCATGACACATTCGACGATCGATCTTTACACCTCCCATTTCGGCCTGACCGAACGTCCCTTCTCGCTGGTTCCCGATCCCGATTTCCTGTTCTGGTCGCCCGTACATCAGCGCGCCTATACGATGCTGGAATATGGCATCCTGACCCGCGCGCCGATCACGCTCATCACCGGAGAGGTGGGGGCGGGCAAGACCACGCTTCTGCACCATCTGCTGCGCTCGGTGGGCGAGGAGGTGACGGTCGGCCTGATTGCCAATGCCCATGGCGACCGCGGAGAGCTGTTGCGCTGGGTGCTGCTGGCGCTTGCCCAGCCCGCCGATCCACAGGCGACCTATGTCGATCTTTTCGGGCAGTTCCAGTCTTTCCTGATCTCCGAATATGCGGCCGGACGCCGGGTGATCCTGATCTTTGACGAGGCGCAGAACCTTAGCCGGGAAAGCCTGGAAGAGCTGCGGATGTTCACCAACATCAACTCGGGCAAGGACGATCTGCTGCAGCTGGTGCTGGTGGGCCAGCCGGAATTACGCGACATGATCCGGCGCCCCGACCTGACGCAGTTTGCCCAGCGTGTCGCGGCCAGCTTTCACCTCTCGGCGATGGAGGCCCCGACCGTGCGCGCCTATATCGCGCATCGCCTGCATGTGGCGGGGGCGGGCCATGACCTTTTCAGCCCGGGGGCCGCGGATCTGGTGCATGCCGCAACCCGCGGCGTCCCGCGCCTTGTCAATCAGCTTTGCGATCTGTCCCTTGTCTATGCCTATACCAAGGGGCAGCAGCGGGTATCGCGCCTGACGGTGCAGCAGGTGCTGGATGATGGGGTGTTCTTTGCGGGCGGGGTCACCTCTGACGCGCCGGCCCTGTTTCAGACACACCGTAAACAGAAGGCGGATTGACGCGTGGACCTGAAATTCTATCTGTCGCGCTTCCTGCGGCACCTGCCCTACTTCCTGATCCTTGCCGCCCTTGGCACGGTGCTGGGCCTGACGCTGGCCCGGATCCTGCCCCCCGTCTATCTGGCCGAGGCCCGGCTGGTGGTGGAGAACGAGCAGATCCCGGGAGATCTTGCCGCCTCGACCGTGCAGACCGAGGCGAGCGAGCAGATCCAGATCATCCAGCAGCGCATCCTGACCCGCGACACGCTGATCGAGATGGCGAACCGGCTGCAGATCTATCCCGAGGCGCAAGGCCGGCGGATGGAGGCCGACGATATCGTCGAAGACCTGCGCGCGCGGATCAGCATCGTCCTGACCGGTGGCAAGCAGGCCCGCGGCCCCGTCGAGGCCACGATCGTCACGGTCGGCTTCGAGGCCGAGACGGCCAATCTCTCGGCAACGGTCACCAATGAGCTGGTGACGCTGATCTTGGCGGAAAACGTCAAGATGCGCACCAATGTCGCGCGCCAGACGCTGGATTTCTTCGACCAGGAGGTGAAGCGGCTGGATCAGGACATGGCCACGCGCGGGGCCGAGATCCTGAAGTTCAAGGAGGCCAACCAGGAGGCGCTTCCCGACAGTCTGGAGTTCCGCCGCGGCCAGCAGGCGGCCGCCCAGGAGCGCTTGCTGCAGCTGGGGCGTGAGGCGGCCGAACTGCGCGATCGCCGCGAGCGGATGGTGCGGCTGCACGAAACCGGTGGCACGATGGAACAGGACACCGGCCCCCGCACCCCCGAAGCAACGCAGTTGCAAACCCTGCGCGACGAACTGGCGCGCACCCTTGTCGTGCTGTCGCCCGAAAACCCCAAGGTCAAGATCCTGCAGGGCCAGATTGCCACGCTGGAAAAAGTCGTGGCGGCCCAGGCGGCGGGCGGGGCCATGGCGGCCGACGGGCGCGAATTGTCGGCCTATGAGATCCAGCTGGCCGATCTGGATGGCCAGATCCGGTTCAATGCCGCCGAGGCTGCCCGGGTTCAGGCCGAGATGGACGCGCTGGGAAAATCCATCGCCGCCACACCTGCCAATGCCATCGCGCTTGAGACGATGGAGCGCGATTATACCAACCTGCGTCTGCAATATGACCATGCCGTCGCCAATCGGGCGCGAGCGGAACTGGGCGATGTGATCGAGGCCCTGTCCAAGGGCCAGCGCATCAGCGTGATCGAACAGGCCACGCCGCCGCGCGATCCGGTCCTCCCGAACCGGCTGGTGATCGCTGCGGCCGGGATCGGCGGCGGGATCGCCGCGGGCCTTGCCCTGGTCCTGTTGGATTTG
>JALQYS010000124.1 GCA_023254015.1 Paracoccaceae bacterium | reverse complement strand
GAACTGACCGGACGTTAAGGTGCGTGCTTGTCACGCACCCTAGCGACCGGTCAGTTCCGAAGTGATCTGGACCGGTCCTGCTGTGCCTTTCAGGCGGGCACGATAGATCACAACGCCTTCGGCCACGCGCATGACATAGGTGCGGGTTTCGGTGAAGGGGATGGTTTCAACCCAATCGACCGGATCGCCGGTGCGCGGGTCGCCGAACTCGGCCACCCATTTGCGTGGCCGCCCCGGCCCGGCATTGTAGCCCGCCGCGATGAGCGCCACCGAGGGGCCGAATTCCTCGACCATGCGTGCCAGATAAGTTGCGCCCAGCGTGGCATTGTGACCCGGATCAGCGGTCAGCTGTCGCGTTTCGTGCGGGATCCCTGCGGCCTTTGCCATCCGCGCGGCGGTTTCGGGCAGAAGCTGCATCAGCCCCATGGCATTGGCATGACTGCGCGCAGTCGGATCAAACTCTGACTCGCGGCGGCTGATGGCCAGCGCCAGCGCACGGCTGACCGCCAGATCGCCCGGCACCATGTCGGGCACGGGATAATAGGCACGGGGCAGGATCCAGCCCTTTTCGGCGGCCTGTTTGGCGATGACAAGGGCGATATGCGGTTCGTCCAGCAAGAGCGCCAGGTCGGAAAGCGCCTCAAGGCCCGCGCGGTCCTGCGTTTCGGCCAGATGCAGGAAGAATCGCTTGGCAAGGCTGCGGTCGCCAGCCGCAGCCGCCAGCCGCGCGGCCTGCAGCACCGAAGAATCGGCAAAGGGTGCGGTCTTGTAGCCGCGCTGCGGGGCACCCACCGCCACAAGTGCGGGGTCAAGCGTCAGGCCCAGCTTCTCGGACGCCAAAAGCCCGTAATAGGCTGTCTGCTGTTGCGCGGCCGACTGATAGGCCGCCTGCGCCCCTGCCATATCACCCTTGGCCTCCAGCGCGCGGCCCGTCCAGTAATCGGCGCGCGACAGGCTGATCGGGGTAGAGACCCCCGCCCTGAGATTGGCAAAATGCCTTAGCGCCATATCGGCATCGCCCAGTTTGCGCAGGGCGATGAAGCCGGCAACGAATTCAAGATCGGCCCGGTCGCTGCCGTCTTTCAGATGGTGCCGGGCTGCAACCTGATAGGCCGTCTGTTCCTGCCCGTTGCGCATCAGCCAACGCGCCAGCAAGGCCCGGCGTTCCGCCCAAAGATCGGGACGGCCAAGCCGCGCCGGGCTGTCAGACCGCTCTAGCAGCAATTCCACCGCGTCGGGGTAATTGTCACGCCGCATGCGCCAGAGGAATCGTTCATAGGCCAGCCCCGGATCGTCTTTCAGGGCGGCCGGAACCGTTTCGATCAGGGCGCTGGCCCCGGCCTTGTCGGCGTGCAGGGCCATCCGCGCACGGGCCAGCGCCTGCCAGTCGGCCGAAACGCGGGGCAGCATGCGCTGGGCCTCGTCAACCCGCTTGCCCTCCCACAAGAGGTTGTCGAGCCGCACCTCATGGGCGACATCCATCGCCTCGCCCTGCAGGGCCAAAAGCGCCTGCTCTTCGTCGGGATCGAAGCGCAGCAGGGCCCAGGCGCGGTGCGCCTCCGCCTCGGCCTCGCCGGGGCGGCCTGCCTGCATCAGCGCGCGCACCAAGGCAATCGCGCCTTCGGCTGTGGCCGGTCTGGCGGCCTGAAAATAGGCAATGACCCGGGCCGGATCGGTAGAGCGGGCAACCGCCACCTCTCCCTTTTGCCGCAACAGCGCCAGACCTGGCCAATCGGGCCGCTTGGCAAGAAAAGCCTCATAATCGCCCAGCCGCGCGGCCTCATCCGCGCCGCGCAACCGGTGCCATTCGATCAGGTCGGCAGCGACGCCGCCCACACCCGCCACAGCGGCCGAGGCATTGGCCCAGTCCTTGCCCGACGCCAGCCGCAGCCCTTCGCGCAAGGCGTCCTCGGTCGGCCCGGCCTTGGCCGGCAGGGCAAGGGCGGCAAGCAGGGATACGGCAAGGGCAAAGCGTTTCATGGCGCTGATTCTGCCAGAGCGCGGTCCCCCTCACAACCCAAAGCCCCGTGATCTTTGGCTTATCGGCAATGCTTGGCAATCGGCCCTTGCCCGGTTAATGAGGCTGTCGTTCGAAACAGGGCAAAAGGCCCACCCATCAAGGAGACGTGTCATGATCAAAGGGTCCATTCCAGCCCTGGTGACGCCGTTCAAGAACGGCGAGCTGGATCTTGATACGCTCAAACACCTGGTCGAATGGCAGATCGCCGAAGGCTCCACTGGCCTTGTTCCCGTGGGCACCACCGGCGAAAGCCCGACGCTGAGCCATGAAGAGCATCAGACCGTCATCGAGGTGGTGGTGAAAACCGCCCGCGGCCGCGTGCCGGTGATCGCGGGGGCCGGGTCGAACAACACCGCCGAAGGGATCGACCTGATCCGCCACGCCGAGAAGGTCGGCGCCGAT
>JALQYS010000097.1 GCA_023254015.1 Paracoccaceae bacterium | reverse complement strand
TCCGGTTTGGCTTGGCACCCGGACTTCACAGACATCGCCGGCGCCACCAGCGACTTTGACGGCCTGGCCAACACCCGGGCAATGGCGGCCGCTGGCAGCCCCTTGGCGCAAGCTGCGCTGGCTTCCCGCAGTGGCGGCTTTTGTCTTGCCCGATGCGGATGCCCTCGGGGTTGTAGCCATGGGCGCCAAAGGGCGAGGTGCCGGCCGTGCCGATCCATTTGTTGCCGCCCTGATGGCGGCCCTTTTGTTCCTCAAGCCGCTTTTTCAGCGTCTCCATCAGCTTGTCAAAGCCCCCCAGGGCCTCGACCATCGCCTTTTCCTCGGCCGTCAGATGCTTTTCGGCCAGTTTCGCCAGCCAATCGCCGGGCAGGTCAATGGCCTGCAGGACATCCGCATCAGATATCGCCTCCAATCCTTTGAAAGACTTGGAGAAAGCGCGATCATAGCGGTCGAGGTGACGCTCGTCCTTTACCATGGACAAACGTCCAAGATAGTAGAACCCTTCGGGGTCATGGGTGACCAGACCGGCCTGAAGACCTTCGAGGAAGGCCAGATATTCGCGTAGGGAAACCGGCACCCCTTCGTCGCGCAAGGCTAGGAAGAAGGGCAGGAACATCGGCTATTTCCCCGCCCGGTCAAGGTAGATCGTCAGGAACATCGCAAGGATCATCAGCGGAATGGCATGGGCCGCCGCATATTGCAGCATGTCCAGCAGCTTGCCGCCGCGCGCGCGGGCCCGCCATGCGCCAACCGCCGCGCCAACCACCAAAGCCGCCAGAACCCAGACAGGAATATACAAAGGTCCGCCCCCAGATATTGCGGGGCCGGACCGGTGTTTCCGCCCCCTTAGCCCCTGCGCCCGCGTGCCGCCAATGCCGCCACTTCCGACATCCGCGCCCGCACCTGCGCTTCCGAACCGAAGCCATAGCGCGCATAGCCCAGAGTGTCGAGACGCAGGGCGCGCGCCTCGGCCACCTGACCTTGCGCCTCCAGCGCCTCGGCCTTGATCAGCATCAGCGTCGCCAGAAGGGCCGCGTTTTCGGCCCGGCTGACCGCCGGCATGGCGCGGTCGGCAAACTGGATGGCCTGACCGGGTTGGCCCGTGGACAGCGCGATGGCGGAAAGCTGCATGTCGACATGGGCAGACTGGATCTCGCCGCCCGGAAGGCTGCGATAGATCTTCTGCGCCTCGGCAAAGGCGCGCACGGCGGCCTCGGGGTCAGAGGAAATCTGCGACCGGCCAAGGGCATAGAACGAGAACGCCAGCCGTGCGTCGCGCCAACCCTGCGCCATAGCGATGCCGACCATCCGTTCAGCCGCCGACCGGGCATTGCCGCCCCGCAGGCCAAAGGACTGCTCGACCGCGGCCACCCAGGACCGGGGTGCGATGGATTTCGGGCTGCCCGCCCCGCCTTCGCCACCGGGATTGAGCCGCGCGAGCACCGCCGGCAGATGGCGCGCCACTTCGGCCTCGTTCATCCCCGAGCGCAGTTCGGGCGCGTAATAGGCCCGCAGCACCAGCATGTCGAACCGGGTCAGGACCGTGTGGAAATTGTCGTCGTTGAACACCGAATCCGGCAGGTGATACAGATCGTTCAACGGGCCCATGGCCTGCGCGGTCTCTTCGTGCAGGCAGTCGCGCACCTCTTGCGTGCTGGTGTCCGAGGGGATGAAGATCGCCACCTTCTCGCGCCGGGTCAGATGGCCCCAATCCACCGTCGCGGTGCCACGGGCGCTCTTGTAGCCGTCAAACGAGCTGACGCCGGGCACCACGAAACAGGCCGCCGTGGGCACGAGACGCCGCAGCTTGGCCTTCGGCACGAATTCGATGGTGATCGAGGCGGGCGCACCGGCGGCGGCCGGGCGCACATCCAGCCCCGCCTCGGCGCGCAGCCGCCCGATCAGCCGCCCCAGCTCACCCGCCGCTGCGCCCGGCACATCGCCGGTCATGGCGATGGTGACCGGCCCCTCGAACCGGCTGAGCGTGGGGATCGCGCGACCGCTTTCCATGCGGAAGGTCAGGTCAAGGAAATCGCGCAGCATCTCGCTGTTGGGCCGACGGATCGGGGCTGGCGCAACGGGGCTGGCAAAGGCCTGCGGGCTGCTGACCTGGGGCAGGGCGCCACTGTCAGAGGCAAGGCTTTTGGAGACTTCGGCCCGCGGCGCAGGCGCGCAGGCGGACAGGATGCACAAGGCAAGAACAGAAAGATGGCGCATGGCTTGGCAGCTGAACCACTATGTTTGGCGGGGTTGCCCCCGGATTGACAGGCAGGGTGCCGCGTCCGCGCAGACCTGTCCGGCTCAGCGCCCTTGGGGCGGGTGCCCCCGCACCCATCCCCAAGGGCTGTTCTGATCCGGGCAGGGCCCGTTCCGTCGCCACACCCCGAAGCCGCCCGATGCTTCACCGCACCGAACCGCCTCTGGGATGAAGGCCGGACGCAATCCCCACCGCGACCTGCCTTCCTGCGTGCCACGTCTTCCCCAGTCTGGTCTTTCCCCTTGCGTCGAGCAGTGCCGCGAGGGGCGCGGGCACGCCTGTCTGCCGGTCAACCGGCCTGAAAGGCCGGGATCGACAGGGCCTTGCCGCAGAAGCAAGGACCCAAGGGCGCCCGTGGAACCGAAACCGAAGTCACCGTGTCACTGAAGACAAGACAACATGCAGCCAGTGTCGTTACAGGGGCAGGTTCATGTCAATCTTGCGGTTTCTTTGCCCAATGATGGCAACTACCCATGGATAGGCGAAAGACTGGAAACGCCAGATTTGCGACAGGACGATTTCGAAATGTTTCAAAATATTTCATAAATTGAATTTTCGTGAACAGATTGTGTCAAGACTGTGGCTAAATATCGGCAGAATCGCCCGATTCGGGAATCTTTGGTCAACAGTGCACGCCGGGCGACGGAAACCTTGCCGGCCCAAGGACAAACGCGCCGCAGGTCAGGGCGGCGCGTGCGCAGGCTTTGGGCTGATTGGAACGGGGCCGGTGCAGGGCGCCAGCGCGCCTCAGGCCCGGCCGCTGCGGTTCAGGAAGGCAAGTCGTTCGAACAGCTGGACATCCTGCTCGTTCTTCAAAAGCGCGCCATGCAGCTTTGGCAGGCTGTGCTTGCCTTCGCGCCGCAGATCCTCGGGGCCCAGATCCTCGGCCAGGATCAGCTTCAGCCAGTCCAGCACTTCGCTGGTCGAGGGCTTCTTCTTCAGCCCCGGCACCTCGCGCAGGTCGAAGAACTGGGTCAGTGCGGTGGTCAGAAGCTGTTCCTTGATGCCCGGGTAGTGCAGCCGCACGATGGCGGCCAGGGTCTCGGGATCAGGAAAGCGGATGTAGTGGAAAAAGCAGCGGCGCAGGAAGGCGTCGGGCAATTCCTTTTCGTTGTTCGAGGTGATGATGACCACAGGGCGATGCAGCGCCTTCACCGTCTCGCCGGTTTCGTAGACGTGGAATTCCATCCGGTCGAGTTCCTGCAGCAGGTCATTGGGAAACTCGATGTCGGCCTTGTCGATCTCGTCGATCAGCAGGACCACGCGCGAGGGCGCCTCGAAGGCCTGCCACAGCTTGCCCTTCTTGATGTAGTTCCTGACGTCATGCACCCGCTCTTCGCCCAGCTGGCTGTCGCGCAGGCGGCTGACGGCGTCATATTCGTAAAGGCCCTGCTGGGCCTTGGTGGTGGATTTCACATGCCATTCGATCAAGGGCATCCCCAGCGAGGCTGCGACCTGCCGGGCAAGTTCGGTCTTGCCGGTGCCCGGTTCGCCCTTGACCAGAAGCGGGCGCTGCAGCGTTACGGCGGCATTCACGGCCACCGCAAGGTCATCGGCGGCGACATAAGAGGAGGTCGAGGCGAATTTCATCGTCAGATCAAGGCCCTGTATTGTGCTTGGGCCAGAGCCTATCTGTCGCCGCAATTTGTCGCAACCGCTAGTGACAATCCGGGCGCGTTCAGCTATTGCACCGCCCAATCCGGCCCGCGTCACCCGGGATGGCCTGCCCAGATGCGAGGTTCGCAAGATTGGAGATTTTAGCCATGAAAGCCGAAGTGTTCCTGCCCGATGATTATCGTCCGGCCGAAGACGAACCCTTCATGAACGAGCGTCAGCTGGAGTATTTCCGCCGCAAGCTCTTGACGTGGAAGCAGGAACTTCTGGATCAGTCGTCAGAGACCATCGAAAACCTGCAAGACAGCGCCCGCAACGTGCCCGATCTGGCCGACCGGGCCAGCGAAGAGACCGACCGCGCGCTGGAGCTGCGCACCCGTGATCGTCAGCGCAAGCTGGTGTCCAAGATCGACGCCGCTCTGCGCCGGATCGACGAGGGCGAATACGGCTATTGCGAGATGACGGGCGAGCCGATCAGTCTCAAGCGTCTGGATGCCCGCCCCATCGCCACGATGACGCTGGAAGCGCAGGAAAAGCATGAGCGTCGCGAGAAGGTGCACCGCGACGAATGATCGCCTTTCGCGGTCAGGGGCTTGCGCGCCGGGCCGCTTGTCGCAATCTGGGGCCGGGTCGAAAGACCCGGCTTTGTCATGTCGGGGGGCCAGATGGCACAGGACGTCACCATTCTTGGGGCCGGGGTGGCCGGGCTGACCGCTGCGCTGGCGCTGGCCCGGCGGGGCTTTGTCGTGACCGTGCTGGAACAGGCCGATGCCATTCGCGAGGTGGGGGCGGGTTTGCAGATCAGCCCCAACGCCGCGGTGGTCTTGCGCGCGCTTGGGCTTGGTGACGCGCTGGACGCGGCCCGGGGCCGGGCCGAGGCCCTGCGCCTGTGTGACGGGCTGACTGGCGAGACGGTTCTTGCGATGGATCTGATCCGTCTGCGGCCTGAACAGGGCTATCACTTCCTGCACCGCGCCGACCTGATCGGCATGCTGGAACGGGCGGCGCGGGCGGCGGGGGTGGAGATCCGGCTTTTGCAGCGGATCGAAGCGGTTGATCTTGCCGGCGCCCGGCCCCGACTTCTGACGGCGCAGGGGGCCGAGATCGAGGTCGGGCTGCTGATCGGTGCGGACGGGCTGCATTCCAGGGTCCGCGCCGCGCTGAACGGTGTGGAAAAACCGTTCTTCACCGGGCAGGTCGCCTGGCGGGCGCTTGTGCCCGAAGCCCCGGGCGCGGCGCCGGTGGCCGAGGTGCACATGGGGCCGGGGCGCCATCTGGTCAGCTATCCCCTGCGCGGCGGGCAGCTGCGCAATATCGTGGCGGTCGAAGAACGCAACCGCTGGGTCGAAGAGGGCTGGTCGCTGCGCGATGATCCGATGGAGATGCGTCTGGCCTTCGAACAGTTCTCGCCCCGCGTCCGGGGTTGGCTGGAGCGGGTTGAGGATGTCTACCTCTGGGGCCTGTTCCGCCATCCGGTGGCGGCCCAGTGGCACCGGATCTTGCCGCATGGGGCGGCAGCGATTCTGGGAGATGCGGCGCATCCGACCTTGCCTTTTCTGGCGCAGGGTGCGGCCATGGGAATCGAGGATGCCTGGACCCTGGCCGCGCATCTGGCCCAAGCCCCCGCCGCCAAGGCGCTGCCGCAGTGGCAGGCTGCCCGCCGTCCGCGCTGCGCCCGGATCGTGGCGGCGGCCAATGGCAACGCGCGGGCCTATCATCTGGCCGGCCCCTTGCGCGGCATGGCGCATCTGGGTCTGAAACTGGGCAGCGCGCTGCGCCCGGGCTTTGCCCTGTCACGGTTTGACTGGCTTTATGGTCATGATGTGACGCGGGCCTGACGCAGGAGGCCAAGCCATAGGCCCCTCAGACGGGCACAGGCGCATCTTGGGGGTGTTTTGCCGGTTCAGGCCGCGTCAACCAGGGCGGGCGGGCAGGCCAGTTCCATCCCTTGGGCATAGATCACCTCGGGGCCGTCAAAACGCAGGGTGACAAAGCGGGCCTCGGGCAGGATGTCGCTGCGCACGAACTCTCCGTCGCAAAGCCGGACCGCAGGCACCATCGCCTCGGCCTGACCGAACAGCGCCTTGGCCCGCCAGTCACGGATCAGCACCGGCTGGTTGGGCGAGACCATCATCTCGCCAGCCGGGCGGCCGACGCCCAGACTGTCGGGCGACAGGACGACAACGCGGGCATTCTCGACCCGGGTCACCTCGATCTGAACCACCTTGCGCATGCCGTTGCGGGTGATGACACGATCGCCGGGCGAGATGAATTCGACCGGCAAGTCGCCGTCCAGGGTCAGGACCGGTGTTCCCAGCAGAAATCCCGCCCCGGCAAAGATCTCTTGCGCGCCCTGTTCCGCCGCGAAATCCGTCTGCGCAAGATATGCCATCGGAAAACCCCTCTTCACCTTTCACGCCCCCGCGTGCCGCCTATTTCTCGCCCGATTGTGGCAAGATTGGGTTAAGAGCGTGCCCTTTTGGGGATCATTTCCCCCAAGGCCGCCCCGGACGAGGGCAAAGCCGCTTCCGGGCGGGCCGACGGGGGCAGGGACGGGGGCCGGGAAGGGGCTGGGCCCCGGGCAAAAGGCGCCGATTTTTTCCTCTCGCATCCGCCCCTCGCCTTTGTTAGAAGGGCGCGGAATTCAAGGCGTGCGCGGTCCTGCCCTTGGTGGGCGGGTCGGGTGCGTCTTGGTGAATTTGCGGGTGTGGCGAAATTGGCAGACGCACTGGATTTAGGTTCCAGCGCCGCAAGGCGTGGGGGTTCAAGTCCCTCCACCCGCACCAGATTGGGATGAAAAGGACGACAAGATGCAGGTCACCGAGACCCTGAAAGACGGCCTCAAGCGCGGCTACACCATCACGGTGACGGCAGCCGAGCTGGACGCCGAAGTGCAGAAGAAGCTGATCGAGGCCCAGCCCGAGATCGAGGTCAAGGG
>JALQYS010000093.1 GCA_023254015.1 Paracoccaceae bacterium | reverse complement strand
GGCATCGGCCACCAGACGGCGCACGGTTTCCTGCCCCTCGGGCGTGCGGAAATCGCAGGTGATGCCGCGCTTGCCGCGGTTGGTGGCGTGGAAATAGGCCGCCGATTTCTCGCCGTCGCGGTCGATGAAGGGCGGGCCCCAGCGGCGGGTGTCGTCGCCCTCGGGCGCCTCGACCTTGATGACATCGGCGCCAAGGTCAGACAGGGTCTGACCGGCCCAGGGACCGGCCAGTATACGGGCGAGTTCGACAACCTTGATGCCGGCAAGCGGAGTGTTCATTTATTTGGCCAGTTCTGCTTCGATGATGGCTTTCAGATCGTCATAGGACATGTTGGCATGCTTGACGCCGTTGATGAACAGCGTGGGCGTGCCTTCCACCTCGTCGGCCTTCATGTTTTCCTCGAACCGTTTGACCATCGCCTCGGCCATCGCGCCGTCCTTCATGCAGGCGTCCAGCGTCACGTCATCCATCCCGGCGGTGCGACCGATCTTTTTCAGGTTTTCGACGACGACATTGGGATCATCAGAGGCGGGCCATTCCTTTTGCGTGTCGAACAGCATGTCGGAAATCCCGAAATAGCGCATGTCGCCGCCGCAGCGCGCCACCATCGCCGCCCACAGACCGTAGCGGTCGAAATAGACCTCACGATAGGTGAAATGCACCTTGCCCGTGTCGATGTAGTCCGCCTTTAGCGGCTTGAACACCGTGTCATGGAAATTCGCGCAATGCGGGCAGGTGAACGAGGCGTATTCCGTGATCTTCACCTTGGCGTCCGGGTTGCCGATCGAGAAATCCTTGATCTCGGTCGCGGTGGCTGGCGCGGTTTCCTGCGCGCTGGCGAAACCGCCAAGGCCGAAGGCCAGCGTCAGGGCCATCAGGCCGGAGGCAAGGGTCTTTTTCATGGTCATGCGCTTTCCTTTGGATTGCGGCGGGTCAGGATATTCTGTGCCATGGCTTCAAGGGCCGCGCGCAGGGCGGGGTCCTTGACCGGGGCGGTGGTTTCGGCGGCTTTGGCAAGCACGGCAGGGTCGGGTGAGGGCGCGGTCTTGGGGGCCGGGGCAAATGCCGCCTGCCCCTCGGCAAAGCCGCTGGCGGCGGTCTGGGTCAAAAGGATGCGGGAAATCGCGGCATAGCCATAGGTGGCGTTCACCTTTTCCCGCAGGCGTTCCTTCTGCATCTCGACCATCGGTGCCATGGGGCCGGTTGTCAGAAGCGTCAGCGTCGCCCCCATGCCATCGCGGCCATAGCCCACCTTGACCGGGCGCGTGACGCGGGCCAGATCCTCGCCTGCGATTTCCGGCCAATGGGTCAGCAGGCGGGCCACGGCAAAGCCACGCGATTCCCCGACGCGACGGATCTGCTGTTTGAGCAGCCCTCCGGTCGGTTCGAACCCGCGTTCGCGGCGGGTATGGGGAAGGGGCGGTGTTCGGGCCATCTGGTCCTGTCCGAGATTGGCGCTATTCTAAGGCCGCGGGACGGAAAGGGAAGCGGATTGCGGGGCAAAGCGACGAGGGGTTTCACACCCCCGAACCACGTCCGATATTTTTCGCCAGTATGAAAGGCATTTTTAGTCAAATGGTTATGAGTGTTTTTGATGCCGGGGTGGCGGGAAGGCGGGGATAAAACTTGCGTGAGACGGATTGTGAAGAGGCGGGGCGCAGGCTGCTGCGCTGGTATGACGGCCAGGCGCGGGTCATGCCCTGGCGGGTTGGGCCGGCAGATCGGATGGCGGGGCTGAGGCCTGACCCCTACCATGTCTGGCTGTCAGAGGTCATGTTGCAGCAGACCACGGTTGCAGCGGTGCGCGACTATTTCCGCCGGTTCGTCGCGCGCTGGCCGACGGTGGGCGATCTTGCGGCGGCAGACGACGGCGCGGTGATGGCGGAATGGGCGGGGCTTGGCTATTACGCCCGGGCGCGGAATCTTCTGGCCTGTGCGCGGGCCGTGGTGCGTGACCATGGCGGCTGCTTTCCGCAGACGGCGGCGGGATTGTGCGCTCTGCCCGGCGTGGGGCCCTACACCGCGGCGGCGGTGGCCTCGATTGCCTTTGACGAGCCGGCGGTGGTGGTGGATGGCAATGTCGAGCGGGTTTGCGCCCGGCTCTTTGCGGTGGACACGCCATTGCCGGCGGCCAAGCCTGAACTGGTCCGGCTGGCGGGTCTGCTGACGCCGCAAGGCCGGCCCGGCGATCATGCCCAGGCGATGATGGACCTTGGCGCGACCATCTGCACGCCGCGCAAGCCCGCCTGCGGGATTTGCCCGCTGCTGGGGCTTTGTGCCGGGCAGGCGGCTGGCCTTGCGGCCGAATTGCCGCGCAAGCTGCCCAAGGCGGCCAAGCCAGTGCGGCAGGGGGTGGTCTGGGTTCTGCGGCGGGCGGATGGGGCGGTCTTGCTGGAGCGTCGGCCAGAGCGCGGGCTTCTGGGCGGCATGCTGGGCTTTCCCGGTGACGCCTGGGATGGTGCGGGCGGCGAGCCGCCTCTCTGTGCCCCTTGGCAGGCGGTCGGTGAGGTACGCCACACCTTCACTCATTTCCACCTGGTCCTGGCGGTGCAGAGTGCGACTGCCGATGGCAACCCCGAACGCGGCCAGTTCGTGACCGACTTCCGCCCCGATGACCTGCCAACCCTCATGCGCAAGGCCTGGGATCTTGCGACATCCGTTCCGGTTGAGTGAGCGGGCCGCCGCGCCTAGACTGCCCGCAAAAGGGAGCCAGACATGCCCGACCGATTTCGCGATGCGCTGCCCTTCTGGCTGTCGCTGGGTCTTGTGCCGCTCGCCGCTCTGGGGGTGACGCAGGGCGGCTGGACCGTTATGCTGATGCCGCTTTACGCTTGGGCTTTGGTGACGATTCTGGACCTGCTTTTGGGGTTGAACACGGAAAACCCTGACACAACGACCGAGGAGAGCGATCTTTTCTGGTATCGGCTGGTTACGCTGATCTGGTTTCCGGTGCAGGCGGCCATCATCTATGGCGCAATCTGGTGGGTTGTCCGCGCCGATATGGGTTGGGTTGAAGTCATCACGCTGATGTTCGGCGTGGGCGTCGCTTCGGGCACCGTCGGCATCGTCTATGCCCATGAGCTGTTGCATCAGGGCAACCGGGGGGAGCGGCTTTTGGGCGATCTCCTCTTGGCGACCGTGCTTTACAGCCATTTCCGCACCGAGCACCTTCTGGTCCATCACACCCACGTCGGCACCCCGCGCGATGCGGTGACGGCGCCCTATAACGAGGGCTTCCACCGCTTCTTCTTCCGGGTTCTGCTGGCCTGCCCGCGTTCAGCGTGGCGGGCCGAGGCCGAGCGTCTGGCCAAGGTCGGCCGTCCGGTCTGGCACCGGTCAAACCCGTTCTGGCGCTATGGCCTGTTGCAGACGCTCGCCGTTCTGGCGGCCTATCTGGTGGGCGGATGGTTTGGTGTTCTTCTGTTTGCCCTGCAGGCCTTCTTTGCCGTCTGGCAGCTGGAGCTGACCAATTATGTCGAACACTACGGGCTGGTCCGGCAGAAACTGCCGAACGGCAGATACGAGCCCGTCCGCCCGCATCACAGCTGGAACGCGCCGCAGAAGGCATCGAACTGGCTGCTGATCAACCTGCAGCGCCATTCGGACCACCATTACAAGCCAGACCGCCGCTTTCCCTTGCTGCAGACCTATCCACAGAGCGAGGCGCCCATGCTGCCCATGGGCTATCCTGCCATGACCACGCTGGCGATGATCCCGCCGCTCTGGCGCCGCCGCATGAATCCCCGCGTCCGGGCGTGGCGGCGGCAATTCTATCCCGGCGTGACGGAATGGGCCAAGGCAGGGCGCTGAGGGGCGCTCATCGAGCACTTCGTGCACTCTTCGCGGGGCCGTTCCGACGAGTGCACGCAGTGCTCGAGGAGGACCTTGGGGGAATGACAAAAGGCCCCGGCATGCGGACATGCCGGGGCGAGTTGTGCCGCAGGCGGACCGCGGCACAGGCGTAAACCGACTTACGTGAGGTTCAGTTCGGGCGACGCTGGTCGGCTTCCATCTCGGCGCGGATCTGCTGGCGCAGAAGGTCGATCGGCACCAGTTTGCCGTCGCGCTTGTAATGCCAGTAGGTCCAGCCGTTGCAGGACGGCGCGCCTTCCAGGGCCGCGCCGACCTGATGGATCGACCCCTTCACGTCATTGCCGATCAGCGTGCCATCGGCGCGGACCTTGGCCTTGAAGCGGTTGCCGATGGAGAACAGCTCTTCACCCGGCCGCAGCATGCCGCGTTCCACCACCTGGCCGAAGGGAACGCGCGGCTCGGCGCGTTTCGAGCCGGTGATCTCCAGCGCGCTGGCGTCAAACTTGCGAACCTTGTCGATG
This sequence comes from Paracoccaceae bacterium, assembly GCA_023254015.1. Lineage (GTDB taxonomy): Bacteria > Pseudomonadota > Alphaproteobacteria > Rhodobacterales > Rhodobacteraceae > Tabrizicola_A. Next base: position 37,780 of record JALQYS010000093.1, on the reverse strand, counting down.
CGGGCTTGAGCGGCCTTGCGATAGGCCTCCTCGCGTTCGATCCCGATGAAGTCGCGGCCCAGCATCTTGGCCACCGCGCCCGTCGTGCCGGTACCGAAGAACGGGTCCAGCACCACATCACCGGGGTTCGTCGTGGCGATCAGCACCCGGTGCAGCAGGCTTTCGGGTTTCTGCGTCGGATGCGCTTTGTCGCCATGTTCGTCCTTCAGCCGCTCATGCCCGGTGCAGATCGGCAAAACCCAGTCCGACCGCATTTGCACGCCGTCATTCAGTTCCTTCAGCGCCTCATAGTTGAAGGTGTATTTCGCGTTTTCATCGCGGCTGGCCCAGATCAGCGTCTCATGCGCATTGGTCAGCCGCTTGCCGCGAAAGTTCGGCATCGGGTTCGACTTGCGCCAGACCACATCGTTCAAAAGCCAATAGCCCTGATCCTGCAAGGCAGTGCCCAGCCGGAACACGTTGTGATAGCTGCCGATCACCCAGATCGCGCCATTCGGCTTCAACAGCCGCTTGGCGGCGGCCAGCCATTCATGGGTGAACCTGTCATAGGCGGCAAAGCTGGAAAACTGGTCCCAGTGGTCATCCACCGCATCGACACGCGAATTGTCGGGGCGGTGCAATTCGCCCTTCAATTGCAGGTTATAAGGGGGATCCGCGAAGATCAGGTCCACCGATCCTGCGGGCAGGCTGTTCATCACCTCAACACAGTCACCGGGAACAATCTGGTTCAACGGCAGGGGATTGCCCTGCACGCCTTTGGTTTTGGTACCCATATTTGCCTCATCTGCCCCGGCATCTTGTTGTGCCGTTGGTCCCGATCAGGATGATTCATTGGCGATTCGGCGTCAAATTCTTTTTGAATCAACGACTTACAGAAATCTCTTGATACAAGATATTGTGGACGGGCCTGAAGGAACGTCTATGCCAAGCGGTGACACCAAGATTTAGAAGGGCCTCAAGGTGGTCTTTCGTGGGGTAACCGGCGTTGGTTTCCCAGCCATAGCCGGGATGCTGTTGCGCCAAATCCACCATGATCCTGTCGCGCGTCACTTTGGCGATGATCGAGGCGGCGGCGATGGACAGTGATTTGGCATCGCCCTTCACGATCGCCTCGGCGCGGTCCTTCAGCCCGGCCGGGATAAGGTTGCCGTCCACCAGCACATGCGCGGGCGCCACGGCCAGACCTGCCACCGCGCGTTCCATCGCCAGATGGCTTGCACGCAGGATGTTCAGGGTGTCGATCTCTTCGACGCTTGCATGGGCGACCGACACCTGTGCCTGTGCCATGATTTCGGCGAAAAGCCGTTCGCGCTTCGCCGATGACAGGGTCTTGCTGTCGCCCAGACCTGCGGGGATGCGCGCGGGATCAAGGATCACGGCGGCTGCGGTGACCGGGCCGGCCAAGGGGCCGCGCCCCACCTCGTCAACACCGGCAACGGGGCCAAGATGCAGCGCAAGGGTCTCGTGCGAGAAATCGGGGGGTGTGCGGGCCATGGGATTGCCCTAGCGCGGATGGGGGCAAAGAAAAAGGGGGGCAGAGGCTGCCCGGCCCTCTGCCCCCCGAGCAGGCCTTGGGGGGATCTTCAAGGCTGCCATTCGGTGCGGCAGGTCGCCGGCCCGTCCAGAGGTTTCGCGCAGGTGGCACGATGCCCCTCAACCGGCAGGACCGTGGCAAGGATCAGCGTCAGGGCCACGGCAAACCCTGTAAAGCCCGCCATCAGTCGCGCCACCGGGTTCTCGGTCCGAAGGCCAAGCGCTGTTTCCGCCAGCGTGGGCGAGGGGATCGTCTTTGCCATGTCTGCCTCATCTGTTGTTGCCGATTCCGGCTGTGCTTTCGATGGCCAGACCCTGTCCGCCGCGGTGCGGGCCAAGCAATAGCGCCCCTCTGCTAGGCGATAACAACGCCATAAACCCTTTTCGATATTGTCTAGCCCACCCTTCCTGCGCAGGATGGGGTCAGACCTTTCAGGAGTGCGTTTCCATGCGTTCCCTAGCCCTTGCCTTTGGCCTGCTGCTGGCCCTGCCAGCGCATGCCGAATGCTATGCCGATTACAAGGCCAAGCAGGATGATCCGCTGCGGCTGCATTACGGCGTTGCGCAGGTTTCTGCCTGTGACAAGGCTGCGGCCGAGGCCGAGCTTGCGGGCCGCCTTGCCGCTGCTGGCTGGACGTTGTTGAATGTGCTGAGTGTCTTTGGCCCCGAGGGGTTGGAGGAAAGGAAAGCCAGTGCTGCCGAATACTTCCTCCGCTTCTGACAGCCTGCGCGCGGGCAACCGCGTGGTGGCTTTCGGAATTGCGGCGATTGTCCTGATCCTTCTGGCCGCAGCGGTCTTTCTGTTCCTGAACCTGCCCGACGCCAATGCCTTCAACACGCGGGTGGAACGGCTGTTCGTGGAAAACGACAACCTGACCACCGGGGCCGAGATCAAACTCTTGGAGATTCTGGCGCAATCGGGCACCTCCTTTTCCGAGGTGCTGGCCAGCTATCGGTCGGTCATCTTCGTGCTTTTGGTCTTTGCCACGGCACTGCTGATTGCGTCCCTGGTGTTTCTGGTCACCATCGTGGCGCTGAACCGACGGATTTCGGCGATCCAGCGGGCGGGTATCCAGGTGTCGTCCATGCTCATCAGCCGCGAGGCGCGGGCGGTCTATATCAACGACATGGAGTTCCAGCTGACCGAAGCGGCGCTGGAAACGCTGGCCGTTCTGGCCGAGGCGCGGATGGACGACGAGGTGCTGACCGGGGCGCAGATCGAGGCGGTCGTTTCGGGGCGGAGCGAGGCCGACTGCGACGAGGCCGCAGGCGCAACCCGGGTCAAGCGGCTGCGCGACGCCTTGGGCAACCAGTTGGTCAGCGAGCTTCTGGTCAAGACCATCGCGCGGCGGGGCTATGTGCTGGCCGTGGGCAAGGATGCCCTGCGGATGATCTGACGGCACAGAAAGACGGGGTGGCGCAGAAAGACCGGGCGGTCGGGCCCAAACCTGCGCCTTGGCATTGACCTTAGGCCAAAAGCGATGAACCTTCCGCCCAGATCTCACACCGCCGGGCAGGCTGGCGGGTGTGATGGCTTTTGCAAGGGCAATCGGCATGGTTTCGCGCGTTCCTCTTCACCGGATGCTGGCGTTGGTGGTTTTTGTTCTGGCGGCGCTTTGGGTGCTGACGGGGCATTTCGCTTCGGTGGGCAGCGAAGAGGCCAGCGCGGCCGAGGCCCAGGCGGCCGAGCCCGCCGCGCAGACGCCGAAACGCACGGTCGCGGTCGTGAAGGCAGAGCTGGCCGATTATGCCCGGCTGATCCGGATTTCGGGGGTGACCGAGGCGGACAAGCTGGCCATCCTTGCCGCTCGGTCGAATGGCGTGGTGCAGGAGTTGGGGGCCGAACAGGGCGACATGGTGGCGCGCGGCGCGACGGTGATGCTGCTGGAAGGCCAAGAGGTGCGCGCGGCCGTCAAGGCGGCCGAGGATCAGCTGGCCCAGGCGGCCGAACAGTTGGCCGTAGGCGAGGCGCTGAACGCCAAGGGCAGCCTGCCGGAAACCGAGGTGACCGCCCGCCGCGCGGCCAAGACGGCGGCCGAGGGTGCGCTTGCGCAGGCCAGGGCCGCCGCCGACCGTCTGTCGCTGACCGCGCCTTTTGCCGGCACGGTTGATGCGGTGAATGTGGAGCTTGGGGAATGGGTGCAGCAGGGCACGCCGATCGCCACGCTGATCTCGCTTGATCCCATCGTCGTCAAGGCCGAGGTCAGCGAGCGCGACGTGGCGCATGTCGCCGTGGGCGCCAAGGCCCTGGTGCGACTGGTGTCCGGGGTCGAACTGGAGGGGACCGTCCGGCATCTGGCGCGCAAGGCCAGTGACCGCACCCGCACCTTTGCGCTGGAGGTTGATCTGCCGAACCCGGATGGCCAGATCCCGTCCGGCATGACGGCCGAGTTGCGGCTGACCGCGGCCACCCAGCCCGCGCTGACCGTGCCGCGGTCGGTTCTGACGCTGAACGAGGCCGGGCAGGTGGGCCTGCGGCTGGTCGATGACAAGGACATCGCCGGCTTCCTTCCGGTTGACCTGATCGACGACACCGAAGCGGGCTTTGTCGTCACCGGTGTGCCGCAGGGCGCGCGGGTGATCGTGGCCGGGCAGGATCTGGTGCGCGACGGAGAGATCGTGCAGGTCAAGGAACTGACCCGGGCCGAGGCCGAAGCCGCGCAGAAGGCGGCCCAGCCATGAACCTTGTCGAACTTGCCATCCGCAACACGCGGCTGACGCTGTCGGTTCTGGTGTTTCTGATCCTGTCCGGCACCATGGCCTACATGTCGATCCCGAAAGAGGCCGAGCCGGATATCAAGATTCCGATCATCTATGTCTCGATGCATTACGAAGGCATCTCGCCCGAGGACAGCGAGCGCCTTTTGCTGCGCCCGATAGAAACCGCGCTGAAGTCGATTCAGGGCATCAAGAAGATGACCGCGACCGCCTATCAGGGCGGCGGCAACGTGCTGATGGAATTTCAGGCCGGCGCCGATCTGGACAAGGCGCTGACCGATGTCAGGAACAAGGTCGATGACGCGCGGCGCGACCTGCCCTCGGGGGTGGATGAGCCCACGGTGAACGAGGTCAACATCTCGGAATTCCCGGTGCTGGTTGTCACCTTGTCGGGCGATGTGCCCGAACGGGTGCTGACGGCGGCGGGGCGTCTCTTGCGCGACCGGATCGAAGAGATTCCGGGGGTGCTGGAGGCCGGTCTGCGCGGCACGCGGGATGATCTGGTCGAGGTCATCATCGACCCGGCGAAGCTGTCCTCCTATGGCTTGCGGGCCGATACCATGATTGCCGGCGCGATGGCCAACAACCAGCTGATCGCGGCAGGGTCCATGGAAGGGGCCGAGGGCCGCTATGCCATCAAGGTGCCATCGCTACTGGAAACGGTCGAGGATGTGGCGCGTCTGCCCGTGGTGGCCAGTGATACCGCCGTGGTCCGCGCCATGGATCTGGCCGAAATCCGCCCCACGCTTAAAGACCCCGAGACCATCACCCGGCTGGATGGCAAGCCCGCCGTGGCGATCGAGGTGTCAAAGCGGGTGGGCGCCAACCTGATCGAGACTGTCGACGCGGTAAAATCCGTGACCGAGGCGCTGCAGAAAGACCTGCCCGAGGGGGTGGTTGTGTCGTTCTCGCAGGATAAATCCACCACCATCCGGCAACTGCTGTCGGACCTGCAGAATTCGGTCCTGACGGCCGTGGTGCTGGTGTTCATCGTCATTCTCTATGCGCTGACGGTGCGGTCTTCGATCCTGATCGGGCTGGCGATTCCCGCCAGCTTCCTGATGGGCATTCTGGGGCTGCAGATGGCGGGCCTGACCGTCAACCTTGTGGTGCTGTTCAGCCTGATCCTTGCCGTCGGCATGCTGGTCGATGACGCCATCATCGTCGTCGAATACGCCGAGCGCCGCATGGCCGAAGGCCAGGACCGCCGTCAGGCCTTTGCCGAGGCCAGCCATCGCATGGCCGGCCCTGTCATCGCCTCCACGATGACCCGCATCGCCGCCTTCTCGCCCTTGCTGTTCTGGCCGGGCGTGGTGGGTGAGTTCATGAAATACATGCCGATCACGCTGATCGCCACGCTTTCGGCCTCCATGGCCTATGCGCTGATCTTCGTGCCCGTTCTGGGCGCGCTGATCGCCCGGCCCTTCAAGGAGCCGCCCCGACACAAGGACGGCGCCTATATGGCGCTGGTGGGCCGGGCCATCCGGCATCCCTGGATCGTGCTGATGCTGGCGGTCGGCAGCCTGATCGCGGTGCCCGTGGTTTACGGCAAGGTCGGCAAGGGGGTAGAGTTCTTCCCCAGCGTCGAGCCGGATTATGGCCTGCTGTATGTCAAGGCGCGCGGCAACCTGTCGATCCACGAAAAGGACGCGCTGGTGAAACTGGCGGAAGAACGGATTCTGGGCTGGCCCGGGGTCAAGACGATCTATACCCGGGTCGGCAGTCAAAGCGGCGGGGCCAGCGAGGCCCCGGCTGATGCGATCGGCGTCTTGCAGTATGAATTCGTCGATTGGCGCGAGCGCAAGAACGCGAACGAAATCCTGAACGATCTGCGCGCGGCCATGGTGGGGATTCCGGGGGTGGACATCGAGGTGTCGGTGCCGCAGGCCGGCCCGCCCACCGGCAAGGCGATTCAGATCCGGCTGTCGGCCGATGATCCGGCAGGGCTGAATGCGCTGGCGCGTGATCTGGCCGAAAAGGTCGCGGCCATTGACCATGTGATCGATGTGTCAAACGGCCTGCCCCTGCCCGGCATCGACTGGGAGCTTCGCGTCGACCGGGCCGAGGCGGCGCGCTATGGCGCCTCGCCTGGCGCGGTGGGGGCGGTGGTGCAGATGGTCACCTCGGGGCTGAAGCTGACGGAATACCGGCCGGCGGGCAGCGACGACGCGGTGGACATCGTGCTGCGCCTGCCGCCTGAACAGCGCAACATCGCGGCGCTGGACCAGTTGCGCATCGAAACCCCCGACGGGCCGGTGCCGATCTCCAATTTCGTCACCCGCCAGCCTGCGGCCACAGTCGGCACGCTGACCCGGATTGACGGGGCACGCACCATCACCATTCAGGCGGGCATTGCCGCGGGTGTTCAGGAACAGCCGGTGCGCGACGCCGTGGCAAAGCTGGTCGAGGCGGAGTTCCGCAGCGGTGATCTGGTCAGCGCCGGCTATCGCTGGACCATGGCGGGCGAGGATGAAGAGCAGGCCGAGGCCGGCGCCTTCCTGGCCAAGGCCTTTGTCGCGGCGCTGTTCCTGATCTTTGCGGTGCTTCTGGCGCAGTTCAACAAGTTCATCTCGGTGGGCCTTGTGCTGTCGGCCGTGCTCATGTCGACCATCGGCGTGTTCCTGGGGTTGATGATCATGGGCCAGCCGTTCGGTGTGGTGATGACGGGCATCGGGGTGATCGCGCTGGCGGGCGTGGTGGTGAACAACAACATCGTGCTGATCGCCACCTATGACGATCTGCGCCACCGGGGCATGACCAAGATCGAAGCCATTCTGGAAACCTGCCGCGAAAGGTCGCGTCCGGTCGTGCTGACGGCACTCACCGCGATTTTCGGCGTCTTGCCCATTGCCTTTGGCCTGAACCTTGAGCTTTTGAACCACGAAACCACCATCGGCGCGCCGTCCACGCAATGGTGGATCTCGCTCTCGTCGGCCATCGTCTATGGCCTGGCTTTCGCCACCATCCTCACGCTGATCGTCACGCCATCGCTTCTGATGCTGGTGTCGCCCGACGATGTGCGCAAACCCCGCCGCAAGTGGTGGCTTTTCGGGCCAAGACGGGCGCTCTGACCGCCCGCCTTTTCCGTAAAATGCCATTTCTTAACCCCTGCTAAACCCTGAACCGGGTAAATCTTCGCTTGGGTGTAAGACTTTGGGTGTGTGAATGGCCGGGCAGGGGAATGCCGCGCCAGTCATCATCAAGCGGAAGAAGGTCGTTCAGGGCGGCGGGCATCATGGTGGTGCCTGGAAAGTTGCCTATGCCGACTTCGTGACGGCCATGATGGCCTTCTTCATGCTGATGTGGCTGTTGAATGCGACGACAGAAAAACAACGCAAGGGGATTGCTGACTATTTCAATCCGACGATCCCGGTGAACCGGGTTTCGGGCGGTGGGGATGGCGCCTTTGGCGGCGACAGCACATTCACCGAAAACACGCTGGCGCAGAATGGCACGGGTGCCACAGATCAAAACCCGACCGATGCTGACAAGGCGCAGGGCGAAGCCTCGGGCATGGACAGTGCTGCGTCCCAGACCGAAACCCAGAACCTGGCCGAGGTTGAAAAGTCCCTGGCCGCCAAAAGCGGTGAAAGCATGACGATGGAGCGCCTGATGCGCCACGTCGTGACGCGTGTCACCGACGAAGGTCTGGTCATCGAGGTCTTTGATCTGGAGGAAACGCCGCTCTTCCAGCCCGAGTCGTCCGAACCGACACCGCTTTTGCGCGATATCGCCGGCCTGGTCTCTGACACGCTGGCGCTTGCCACCAACGAGGTTGCGGTGAATGGGCATGTGCGGGCCTATCCCCTGCCCCTGAAAGAGGACCCGAGTTGGGATCTTTCGACCGCGCGGGCGCAGGAAATGCGACTTTTGCTGGAGGGCAAGGGATTGGATCTGGCCCGGGTTGCGCGGGTCACAGGCCATGCCAACCGCAAACCCGTGACCGCCGACCCGACCGCGCTGCGCAACAACCGCATCGAGATCATCCTCTTGCGCAGGGATCGCTGACCGAAAGCAGAAAATTTTATCCGTTAGGCCGATCTTAAGGGATCGCGCGCCACTCTGCAGCCCACACGAAGCTGCAGAAAGGCGCCCTCGATGACGATTTCTTCCTCGCTGAATGCCGGGGTGGCCGGGCTGAACGCAAATGCCAACCGCCTTGCCACCATTTCAGACAATATCGCCAACTCGGCCACCTATGGCTACAAACGTGCGCAGACGGATTTCCATTCCGTCGTGATCCATGGCAACTCCAAAACCAGCTATTCCGCTGGCGGTGTGCGGACCACCAACTTTCGCCTGATCGATGATCGGGGGCCGCTGATTGCCACGACCAATCCCACCGATCTGGCGATCGATGGTCGTGGCTTTCTTGCCGTGACCGAGGCTAGCGCGCTGAATTCCAGCTCGGGGTCCTATCCGATTTCGCTGGTCACGACCGGCTCTTTCCGGGCGGATTCCGAAGGGGTCTTGCGCACGGCAACCGGGCAGGTGCTGATGGGATGGCCGGCAAACCCCGATGGATCCCTGAACACCTATCCGCGCGACACGATGGCTGCGCTGGAACCTGTGCGGATCAACGCAAACCAGTATGTCGGCAACCCCACCACTCAGATGCGTCTGGGCGTCAACCTGCCTGCCACTGACAGCGTGGCAGGTTCCGCCGGAACGCCGCATGATCTGTCGGTGGAATATTTCGGCAACCTTGGAACGTCCGAGGCTCTGGAGTTCACGTTTACCCCCACCGTTCCGGCGACGGGCAGTTCCAATACCTGGACGATGCAGGTGCGTGACAGCGCCTCGGGCGGGGCCGTGATTGGCGAATATGTCCTGACCTTCAACGACACCGAGCTTGGCGGGGGCACGCTGGCATCTGTCACGGCCACATCGGGCGGGGCCTACGATCCCGCAACCGGTGCGATCAGCCTCAGCGTCGGTGGCGGCACGATCGCCCTTGATATCGGTGAGCTGGGTGAAGCCAATGGCATGACACAGCTTGCCAGCACCTTCTCACCTGTCGCCATTTCGAAGAACGGCACCACCGTGGCCACTTTGACCTCGGTCGAGGTGGATGAAAAAGGCTTCCTTTATGGGGTTTACGATCAGGGCTTTACCCGACGGATCTATCAGTTGCCCGTCGTCGATGTTCCCAATCCCAATGGTTTGATTGCACTGAACGACCAAAGCTACCAGATCTCGCCGGAATCGGGCCCGTTCTATCTTTGGGATGCCGGTGACGGGCCGACAGGTTCGACGGTGGGCTACTCGCGTGAGGAATCGGCCACCGACGTTGCCGCGGAATTGACGCAGCTGATCCAGACCCAGCGGGCCTATTCGTCCAATGCCAAGGTGATCCAGACCGTCGACGAAATGCTGCAAGAAACCACGAACATCAAACGGTGATAAGAGATGAGCATCTCGGGCAGTCTTTCCAGCGCGCTTTCCGGCCTGTCTGCCGCCGCCAAGGCTGCCGAGCTGGTCTCTTCCAACATCGCGAATGCCACGACAAAGGGATACGGGCGCCGCGAGATCATCACCACGCCGCGCAGCATCGGTCTGACGGGGCAGGGTGTCAGGATCGTGGGCGTCCACCGGCACGTCGACCCCATCCTCCTTTCCGACCGCCGCCGGGCCGAGGCCGCCCAGGGTGAACGACAGACGACTTTGGCCTTTCTGCAGCGGCTTGAGGCGGCGGTCGGCACGACGGACAGCGCCGTCTCTCTGGGTGGGCGCATTGCCGAATTCGATGCGGCGCTGATGGAGGCCACTTCTCTGCCCGAGTCCGAAGCAAGGCTTGCCCGCGTGATGGAGACGGCACGCAATCTGGCAAGTCAGATCGGAAGCGCCGCGCAAGCGGTACAAACCGCGCGCGCCGATGCCGATGACCGCATCGAAGCCGACGTCGACAATCTGAACCGAACGCTCGTGCAGATTTCGGAACTTAACAGTCACATCCGGGCCAGCTACGCCGGAACACGTGACCCGTCGGCGTTGATCGACCAGCGCCAAAGCCTGATCGACAGCATCGCAAAAATCGTGCCCTTGCGTGAAATCGCCAAAGATGATGGCCAAATCGCCCTTTACACAAGCGGGGGCGCTGCGCTGCTTGACGGTCAGCCTGCGGTGTTCGGTTTTGATCCTGCTGGCATAATCATGCCCGAGATGTCGATAGGGGCGGGCAGTCTCTCTGGCCTGATGTTGAACGGAAGGCCGGTTTCCTCTTCGGGGGCAGGCAGCCCGATTGCAGGCGGAACGCTGTCCGCGCATTTCACGGTGCGCGACAGTCTTGCACCCGAGGCACAGGCCAAGCTTGATGCGCTTGCCCGCGATCTGGTGGAACGTTTTGCCGATCCGGCTGTCGACCCCACGCTGTCCGTCGGGCAGCCCGGCCTTTTCACCGATGATGGCGGAGCCTTTCTGCCCGCCAATGAGGTGGGTCTGGCGCAAAGATTGCAAATGAACGCAGCCGCCGACCCACGCCAGGGCGGGGCACTTTGGCGGCTGCGCGATGGGATGCAGGCCCTGACGCCCGGACCTTCAGGCAACGCGGCTGGTCTGATATCCCTGCAAGGTGCGCTCACTGCGGCGCGGGTGCCTGCCTCGGGTCAGTTCATGGCCGCCGCCCGCAGCTTTTCTGCTCTTCAAGGTGACATGCTGTCAGCCATGGTGTCTGGCCGGCTGACGGCAGAGAGCGAAACAAGCTATGCCGCCGCCCGAACCGATGCGCTGGTCCAGATCGAACTCGCCGGCGGGGTCGATACAGATCAGGAGATGCAGTCGCTTCTTCTTGTCGAACAGGCCTACACCGCGAACGCCAAGGTTATCCAGACCATTGGCGAGATGATTGATACCTTGCTTGGGATGTAGACCATGTCCTTGATCGGCTTCGGCGACCTTGCGCAATCAAACATTCTGCGACAGCACACCTCACGGGCGAAGTCGGACATCATGCGTCTGTCGACCGAATTGACCGAGGGCAAAGCGGCGGACACGCCCAGGCATCTGTCGGGTGACATGGGGCCGCTTCTGGCAATTGATGCCAGCCTTGCCCGTCTTGGCGGCTATGGAGCAGTGACCCGTGAGCTGGCACTTTTCACCGAAGCGATGCAGACCGGGCTTGCCACGATCTCCAGTATGACGCTTGAGGCGGCAAATGGGCTGATTGCATCGTCGGGAACAGCTGCCACGACCCATGTAAAGACGGCGGCTTCCACGGCGCATGCCGCGTTGCAGTCGACAATCTCGACGCTCAATACCCGGTTTGGCGACAGAACCCTTTTTGCCGGAATGAACACAAACGGGTCGGCTGTGGCTTCGACCGAAACGCTAATGGTGGCGTTGGAAACCGCCATCACGGCCGCCGGCGCGACGGATGTCGCCTCGGTCGAGGCCGCAGTTGACAGCTGGTTCTCTGCCCCGGGCGGCTACCAGGAGACGATGTATCTGGGCGGCGGGAATCTGGTGCCTGTTCCGGTTGCCGTTGGCGAGAGCGTGGCCCTTGATGTGACGGCAAATGACCCGGCGTTGCGTCAGACCCTGAAGGGGCTGGCGATGGCGTCCTTGATCGACCGGGGAATTTTTCCGGGGCAGGCTGATTTGCAGAGAGATCTTGCCCAACGCGCCGGGGAGGTCTTGTTGGCGGGCGAAACCGACCGCGCCTATCTGGCCGCCCGGCTTGGCCGGGCCCAGGCCCAGATCGATACGGCGCAAACCCGAAACGAAAGCGAAGCGGCAGGCCTTGGCATGGCCCGGACCGGAATGGTTGAGATTGATCCCTACGAAACGGCGACCCGCCTACAGGATGCCGAAACCCAGCTGCAACTGATCTACACCCTCACCGCGCGGATTTCGCGCCTAAGCCTTGCGGATTACCTCTGATGCTTAAGCCTTTGATTCTGGTGTTATGCCTTGCACCGGCCGTTGCACAGGCAGGGCCTGTCCGCATCAAGGATCTGGTCGAGTTTGATGGTGTTCGAGGCAATGACCTGGTGGGTTATGGCCTTGTTGTCGGCTTGAACGGCACCGGCGATGGGATTCGGAATGCGCCATTCACGGAAGAGATCATGTCAAACCTGCTTGAGCGGCTTGGCGTGAACATCACCGGAGAAGAATTCCGGCCAAAGAATGTCGCCGCGGTTTTCGTGACCGCCAACTTGCCGCCCTTTGCCCGGGCCGGTGGCCGCATCGACGTGACCGTTTCGGCGATTGGCGATGCAAAAAGCCTGCTTGGTGGCACGCTTGTCATGACGCCACTGAATGGCGCGGATGGCCAGATCTATGCTGTGGCCCAGGGGACCATCATCGCTGGTGGCATGTCGGCCGCAGGTGAAGCCGCAAGGGTTGTTCAAGGCGTTCCGACAGCGGGGACCATCCCTGCAGGCGCCTATGTCGAGCGTGAGGTGGAATTCGATTTCACCGCGCTTGATGATCTGCGGCTTGCCCTGCGCAGCCCCGATTTCACCACGGCAGCACGGATCGAGGGAGCTATCAACGCTGACCTCGGGCGGGGGGCGGCGCGGATGCTGGATGCAGGCACGGTGCTGTTGGATCTGCAGCGCATTCAAAATGGCTCGCCCGCCCATGTTCTGAGCCGGGTCGAGAATATTGCTGTCGAGCCGGAAACCCGAGCTCGCGTCGTGGTCGATCAGCGTTCCGGGACGATTGTGATGGGGCAGGATGTGCGCATCAGCCGGGTGGCCGTGGCACAGGGCAATCTGACCTTGCGGGTGGAGGAGAGCGCCATGGTCGTACAGCCCAACCCCTTCGCCGAAGGTGAAACCATCGTTGTGCCGCAAACTTCGATCGACATGCAGGCCGAGCCTGGAACCGGTCTGGCGGAGGTAAGCGGATCCACAAGCCTCTCAGAGGTGGTCGCGGGTTTGAACGCGCTGGGCGTCGCGCCGCATGACATGATCAACATTCTGAAAAGCATAAATGCTGCGGGCGCGCTACATGCGGAGTTTGTGGTGAACTGATGTCAACGGGCAGGGCTTTGCCCTGCCCGAACGTCAGAAGTAGCTTCTGACAAGCGCCTCTGAGATCAGCGTCCATCCATCCGCGACCACAAAAAAGGCCAGTTTGAAGGGCAGTGCCACCACTGCAGGGGGCACCATCATCATCCCCATAGACATGAGAACGGCTGCGACAACGAGATCGATGATGAGAAACGGCAGAAAAACCAGAAAGCCGATTTCGAAAGCGCGCTGGATTTCCGATAGGATGAAGGACGGCACCAGAGTGGAAAGTGGCGCATCAGCCAGCGCCGTTGTTGGTTCGGGGCGGAGGGCCTGCAAGGCAGCAAATGTGTCGGGGTCCAACCGAGCTGTCATGAATACACGAAAAGGTTGAAGAATCAGCGGGATGGCGGTCTGGATGTCGATCGTCCCGTTTGAAAGGGGCTCGACACCCTTGATCCAGGCCTCTGTCAGAACAGGGTCCATCACGAACCACGTCAGAAACAGCGCAAGACTGATGATCAGCATGTTGGGCGGAGATTGCTGCAGGCCGATGGCCTGCCGCAGGATCGAAAGGACCGTGACAATGAAGGGAAAGCAGGTCAGCATCACCGCAAGGCCCGGCACGATCGACAGGATGGTGATCAGAAGGAGAAGCTGGATCGAGCGCGTTGCGAGTGACGTTCCGTCCCCGAAGTCGATGGAGAGCTCCTGTGCGCTGACTGGCTCCACAAGCGCCAGCATCATGGCAAGCGCAAAGAGGCCCAAGCCGCAACCCCGTCCGATCAAGACCCGAGCTGTCACAATCCGCCCCGCAGATTTGCAACCTCGGTAAGCCGCACCGCAAGCTGCCCTGCCTGATCGCCGTCCAATTCCTGCAGCTCGCCGCGCGCAATCAGTCGGTCGCCGACATAAAGCTCGACCGGATCATCGACACGGCGGTCCAATGGCAGGATGGCATCGCGGCCAAGACGCAACAGATCGCGCACCAGAGGGCGGGCCTTTCCGACCGAGATTGTCACTTCGATGGGCACCTGAGCAAAGGGATTGCCCTCGGTGGAGTGGTCTTCCATGTCATGTTTCCTTTCGGCTGGGGTCGAAGAAACCGCGTACCGCCATCGCGATTTCCATGGTGACGCGGTCAAGATCGACCAAGGTTTCGTTCGTGCCGAAGCGCAGATAAACCTGCCCTTCGCCAAGTGAGGGTTCCTCTTCGATGGACAAAGGCAGGCCTGTCGCCTCGGCAATCAGGGGTTCTACTGCCGCGCGGGAGGCCGGATTCAACACCAGCGTGATCGGCGCGTCGGCAAGGCTGTCGGCCATGGGCATCAGCCTGTCCAGAACGATCCCACCCAGAGTTTCACGGGCGAGCTCGGGCAGGAGTTTCCCTGCCAATTCTTCAAGCAGCGGCTGCAAAGAGCGAAGGATGTGGCTGCGTGCCTCTTGAAAGGTAAAGGAAAGACCTTGGAGGTTGCGGGCCAGATTTGCCCGGATTTGCAACTGATCTGAACTTTGCGCGGCTGTTGCGTCCTCCCAGCCCGCAGAATACCCGGCATCGTAGGCCTGCAACCGCGCTTCCTCAAGAACCGAGGTGTCCAGAACAACCGTATCCGGTGCGGTTCCGGCTTCGCCGCTTTCAAAGACTTCAAGGCGCAGCACCATCAAGCGCGTTCCTCATCCTGTTCCATCCAGCCACGCAGGATCTCGACCGATTCGGCCTGCCGCTCTTCGATCAACCGGCGCAGTCGTGCGACCGGATCGGTCGGCTGATCGACGTCAGTCAGGGCGGCCATGCCGAAAGCCGGGCTGTCCTCGATCTCGCCGGTAAGAATCTCCATGGGCCTGTCGCCCGGGGCTTCAAGGCCAGACGCGGGCAGGCTGATGGCCCCACCGCCGGGAAGCGCCAGGGGCATCGCATCTGCCTCAAGGCGCGCGCGGGCTTGTGACGTGAGCACCGGGCGGATGACGAAAAGGCCAAGAACCAAAGCGACCAGCGCCAGAACAGCCAGCTGAATCAATGACATGAGGTCGATCGGGCCAAAGCCTGCGAAAAGGCCGGCTTCCACGATCTCGCCTGCGGCAGGATCGGGTTCGAAGATCAGTGATTTGATCGTCAGCACATCTCCCCGCGCCTCATCAAGGCCGACCGCCGAGGCGACAAGCTCTCGCAGGACGGCAAGCTCGGCCTCACCGCGAGGCTCCACCGACTGGGTGCCATCTGCGGCAGTCACCGGAACGCCGTCGACAAGGACCGCCACCGAGATCTTTTTCACAGCACCCGGGCTGCGCAGGATCTCGCGCTGAGTTTCGGACACTTCGAAGTTTACACGCTCGCGGCTCTCGCTGTTTTCGCTCTTGCCGTTCCCCCCGCTAGCAGCGTCGCCCTCGGGCAGGTTGGAGGCTACCGTCACCTGCCCCCCCGGTTCTGTGGCCGTGCCACTGCGGCTCTCGGTTTCTTGCGAGATCGCCACCCTGCCTTGTGGGTCAAATGTCCTTTCGGTGATGGCCTCGCGGTCGGTCTCAACCTCCACCGCGACCTCAACCACGGCATTGCCGGGCCCGACACGCGCCTCGATCAGACGTTCGACATTGCGGCGCAGTTCGGCGGCGCGCGCCTCCCCCGCGGCTGTCGGGCGTTGACCGTCCTCTTCACCTGGCAAAAGCCCTGCAACAGCGTCGATCACGGCCACATCGGCGACCACCATTCCGGGCACTGCGGCCGCCACCAGATGCCGCAACGCACGGGCCTGATCTGCCGTCAGCCCTCCGCCGGCCGTTGTGACGCTGACCGAAGCCTTTGCCTTCTGGTCTGACTGGAAGGGCTTTGACGGGGCCTGGGCAATGTGGACCCTGGCGGTGCGGATTTGTGGATTGGCCAGAATGGTGCGCGCAAGCTCGCCCTCCTTGGCCCGCCAATAGGCTGCGTCGAACATCTGCGAGGTCGTGCCAAAGCCAGACAGCCCGTCAAGAAGTTCGTATCCGGTCCCGGAATTCGCGGGCAGCCCTTGAGCGGCCAGCACCATCCGCAGGCTGTCTCGACGCGTGCTGTCGACATAGATCGAATCACCCCGAACCTCGAAGGCAACGCCCTCCTGTTCCAGCGCCGCAACCACATCGCCCGCTGCTGCCCCCTGCAGGCCCGCGTAAAGCAACGCCATGCCGGGCTTGCCCGCGAACTGTGCGATGGCAAGAATCGCAACAAAGACAGCAACAGTCGCCCCTGCCACGATGGCCCGCCGTTTGGCATCAAGGGCCTTCCAGATAGAAATCAGGTTCTGCACGCGCCACCTTCCTTTGCGGACTTCTGTCCCGAGCGCCAGCTTTGCCGAAGGGGCCTTAACAATCGGTTAGTGACCTTTGATCTATTTCTGTTCCCGACGACGATTCCTTCGACGCGGAGCAAAGCCTTGGCAGATGCCGAAGAGCCGCAGGATGCGGCCCCCCGAAAAAGATCCAAAAAGCCGATGATTCTCGGCCTTCTTCTTGCTCTTCTGCTGGGAGGAGGCGGGTTTTATGCAACCTGGTCGGGGTTGATTCTGGCGCCCGCGGCAGAGTCGACCGAGCAGGCAGAACACCCGGTCGGTGCCCTGCCTGATATTGCCTTCGTGCCGGTTGATCCCTTGGTCATTACGCTGGGCAGCGGTCAGTCTGTGCGACACCTGCGCTTTGCCTCGCAGATCGAAGTCGAAGCGCCGCATGCCGCGGACGTGCAATTGCTGCTGCCGCGGATCGTTGATGTCCTGAACGGATATCTTCGTGCAATTGATGTCAAACAGCTGGAAGATCCTGCGGCGTTGATCCGCATTCGTTCGCATCTTCTGCGAAGAATCCAGATTGTAACCGGAGAAGGCCGTGTCCGCGACCTATTGGTTACCGAATTCGTTTTGAACTGAAAGGCGACGGATATGGAGCTGATAGCAGATGTACTGATGACAGCCGGAGCGTTCGGAGCGGGGCTTTACTGCTATGTTCTGGCCGGACGGCTGAAGAAATTCACTACGCTGGAAAGCGGGATGGGGGGGGCGATTGCGGTTCTGTCCGCACAGGTCGATGACATGACCCGTGCACTTGAGAAGGCCCGCGGCGCGGCAAATGGCTCTGCCAGCAGTCTGGAGGCCTTGACCGAACGGGCCGAGACTGTCGCCGGTCGGCTGGAGCTTTTGGTTGCCGCCATGCATGACTTGCCAGCCCCGACCGAGCCCCCTTCATCCGAATCTGCCGTCGATGAACGCAAACTGCGCTTCGTGCGGCGCAGGTCAAGCCGCACCGATCTGGAGGCGGTGGAATGAAACGTCCGGGACGCGGAACGCTGGTGATTCTCGCCTTGTTTCTTGCTTCGTCTGGTGCCCTGCGGCTGGGGGGTGCGGTCGGGCAGGCCATGGCAAACGCCAACGCGGATGTCGCGGCTACGCCCACGGTGGCGCCGGCCGAGTGCCCCGTCCCTCCCCCGGCGTTGCTGCAAGCGTTGAACGAGCGTGAGGCGCAGATTCGCGCGCAGGAGGCCGCCCTGTCAGACCGGCTCGCAGCCCTCTCCCTGGCCGAGGCCGCTGCGGCCCGGCGTATTGAGGAGATGTCGACGGCCGAAGCCAGCCTGAAAGAGGTTCTAGCCCTTGCTGATGGAGCAGCTGAAAATGATCTCGTCCGCCTGACGGCCGTTTATGAGGCGATGAAGCCGGCAGATGCGGCGACGCTTTTTTCGACCATGGCGCCGGATTTTGCCGCGGGTTTCCTGGGGCGCATGCAGCCCGCTTCGGCGGCTGCGGTGCTGTCGGGCATGCCACCCGACAAGGCCTATGCGATTTCGGCGCTCATCGCTGGCCGAAATGCGCTCGTCCCCAAGGAATAGGCAGATCCTTAACCTGTCTCTGACAGGGTGACCGCAGCAAAATAACGAAAGGCCCGCAAATGTTCGGCATCATCGGTATCGTCGTCATCCTTGTGATGGTCTTTGGCGGCTATACGATTCATGGCGGCAAGATGGGTCCGATCCTGGCCGCCTTACCTTTCGAGATGATCATGATCGGCGGGGCTGCTGTCGGGGCCTTTCTGGTGTCAAACGATCTTGCCTCGGTCAAGCATACGCTCAAGGACATGGGCAAGGTTTTCAAGGGTGTCACGTGGAAACCCGCAGACTACCGCGATCTTCTGTGTCTTCTCTTCGAACTGATCCGGCTTGCCCGCTCCAATCCCGTCGGTCTGGAGGAGCACATCGAAACCCCCCATGAATCGAATATATTCGGCAAGTACCCGAAAATACAGCATAATCACGAGGCAGTTGACCTGATTTGCGATACATTGCGTGCCGCATCGATGAATTACGATGACCCTCATCAGGTTGAGGAGGTTGTGGACAAACGGCTTGAGGCGACACTCGGCCATGCGATGCATTCCTCGCACGCCCTGCAGTCCATGGCTGATGCGCTTCCGGCGCTGGGGATCGTCGCGGCGGTTCTTGGGGTGATCAAGACCATGGGCTCGCTTGACCAGCCGCCCGAAATTCTAGGCCAGATGATCGGCTCAGCCTTGGTTGGCACCTTTCTGGGCGTATTCCTCGCCTATGGAATCATGGGGCCCTTTGCCAGTCGGGTCAAAAGCGTGGTGGAAGAAGATGCCCATTTCTACCAGCTCATCCGCGAGGTTTTGATTGCCAACCTGCACCGGCACCCGCCGAACATCTGCATCGAGGTTGGACGCCAGAACACCCCCCATCATGTGCGACCGACGTTCAGCGATCTGGAGGAGGCGATGCGCAACTTGAAACAGGAGGCCGCATGATTCGGGTCGCGTTCTTCTTCATGCTTCTGTTCGCCACCCCATCGCTGAGCCAGACGGTCCGTGTCAGCAGCGGCGAACACGACGGCTTTACCCGGTTGGTTCTGGAATTCGGACAGGCAGTCAACTGGCAGGTCGGACGCAGCGCAGATGGCTACATCCTTCGGGTTGCGGGCGGCTCACCAAACTATGATCTGACAAACGCTTTTGCGATCATAGGCAAGACAAGGCTTGCCGCCATTGCGCAAGACGGCCCGGGCGGGGAGCTGCAATTCAGTCTTGCCTGTGCTTGCCATGCGGTTCCCTTCGAGTTTCGCCCCGGGATCGTGGTTATCGATCTGAAGGATGGCCCGCCGCCCAAAGGGTCTTCCTTCGAACTTGCTCTTGAGGATAGGGCCGCGCCGGTCTCTCCTGCAGCCCGGCCGCGCGCACGACCGACCCCTGACCCGTCCACATCTGTCGCCTACGATTGGAAAAAAGAGGCATATCGCGATCTTGGCCGCGCTGAACCTAACGTTGCAGGCATCGGAAAACCTGCAGCTTCTGCACTTCTGCCCCCAGACCCAGGCCTGCAAGTCCTGCGCGAGACGCTGCTGCGTCAAATGGCGCGTGGGGCTTCGCAAGGCGTTGTCCAGATGGCAAAACCGCAGAACCTTGAGATCGGACAGGCTGGAGAAACCTTCGCCTCGGCCCAGATCAGAATTGGCCCGGCGCCGGTGGACGTGACACAACCTGATCGGTCAGTGCAGGGCGATCTGGGGGCAAATGGGACCGCTTGCCTTTCACCGGAAACGCTTTCCATCGCGGACTGGGCTGATCCGGAGCTTCCAGTGTTGGCCCAGATGTCAGGGATGCGGTGGGGTCTCACGGGTGAGTTCGACCGCGATGAGCCTGAGCAGATTGCCAAGTCCGTGCGTTTCTTGCTGTATGCCGGTTTTGGTGCCGAGGCCCGGCAGATGATTACGGCGTTTCAGCCAGATCACCCTGATCGCCCCGTCTGGCAGGCACTTGCGTATCTTCTTGACGATGAAGCCGATCCTTCGGCCACGTTCAAGGATCAGGCAGGGTGTTCAGGGCCCGTCGCGATGTGGGCCTTGCTGGCCGACGATGCGCCGGTGGAAGGCGGCGCGCTTGATGAAGCAGCGGTCAGGCTCGCGTTCTCGCAACTGCCTTTACATTTGCGCCGTCACCTTGGCCCCAGACTGGCAGACATGCTTCTGACGATCGGTCGTGCTGACGCCGCGCGCGCGATCCGGGATGCCATCCTGCGGGCACCGGGGGCACCGGGAGCCGCAGTTGAACTGATTGGCGCGCAGTTCGACTTGCAGACCGGCAATCCCGCTGCCGCCGAGCGGGTCGCCGCCAACCTTGCCGATGAGCCGGGCCCGAATCAGCCCGAAGCCATGATTGCATTGGTCAAGTCGAAGACTGCCCGGCGACTACCAGTCGAGCGAGAGCTGGCCCTGACGCTTCGGGCCATGCTGTCAGAACATCAGGGCGCCGACTTGGCACCCCGTCTACATGAAGCGCTGACGCTTGCCGAGGCGGCCTCGGGCAATTTCGCTGCAGCCTTCTCTGAAATGGCTGGGGCTCCAGCTCTTGCTGACGCGGTTGAGCAAGAGGTTTGGTCCCTGCTGGTCTCGCTTGCTCCTGACGGCGATTTTCTGACGCATGCCGTGATCGACAAAGAGGCTACGCCGCCGCCTCTACCAAAAACACTGGCCTCGGAAATCGCCCGCAGGCTTGTGGCTTTGGGTCTTGCCGATTCGGCTCTGCAATGGCTTGGCGAAAACCCGGAAACCGATCCGATCCTGTTGGCAGAGGCTGCACTGAAACGGAATGATGCGCGGGCCGCCATGAGCCACTTGGCCGGTGCAGAAGATGATGTCTCGACTGCTTTGAAGCTCCAGGCGCTTGAACGTCTTGGACAAGAATCGCTGCGTGCGCAGATACTTGCCGACATGCAGCAGGGACTTGCCGCCTCGATCGCTCTGGCCCGGGCCGGCGATTGGCAGGGGCTTGCCACCAGGGGCGAGGATCCGTGGAAGACTGTCGCCGGTCTCGGGCAAACGCCTACCGAGTTGCCGGCCGAAGGGGGGCCGCTTGCGCAGGGTCACGTTCTTGCCGCCGCTGCACCTGAAACTGCTGCAGCTATTGCAGCTTTGCTTGCAGCCATCCCTGCCCCTGAAAGCGCCGCCCCGGCTGAAAGCGGAACTCCTCTCGGCCCATGAGCGCTGGCCATGCCCAGAGGTAACATTTTGGAAAGCATATTGATCTAGAGCTTGTCCCATATCGGAAGAATTCCGCGAACACGGGTTAGAACACCATGAGATTTCTTGCCATTGCCCTTGTGATCACGGCTAAGGGGCACTTGGCCGCCGCGTCAGAGAATGCAGACCTGTGCGACGTGGCGGCGCTGGCAGCCGCCAAGCGATTTGCTGTCCCGGAACAGGTCATGTTGGCCATTGCTCGGGTTGAAAGCGGCCGCGATGGCCCGCAAGGCGTTCAACCCTGGCCCTGGGCCATTCATCATGCGGGAGAGTCCTATTGGCCTGCCTCGAAAGAGGATGCGACCGAGCTTGTCAGGTCTTTGCGGGACGCAGGGGGGACCAATATCGATATTGGGTGCTTTCAGTTGAACCTTCATTGGCATGGTCAAGCCTTCGCTACGGTCGATGCCATGTTCGATCCGGCGCAAAACGCGGAATACGCGGCCCAGTTTCTGGTGGAAAAGCATGGTGAGAAGGGCAATTGGGTTGATGCCGTGGCTGCCTACCATTCGGCCACGCCAGAACATGCCCGCCGCTATGTCGAGAGGGTGGAGGCAACTCTTCTAGAGCTTGCCGAAGGTCTGGGAGAGGATTCTTTGGTTGAGGTTGCGGTTCGGGTGAACAGCTTTCCGCTTTTGCAGTCCGGCACAACCGGATCGCTTGCCTCTTTGGTGCCCAGGAGCACTGGCATGACCCCTCTTTTCCTTGCGGTGCCGTGATGCAGTCGATGGCGGTTCCTTCTGTAAGCCGGGTGTTTCAGCCGACGATCCTGCTCGCGCTTGCCTTGATGGCCGTGATTGTCATGATGGTTCTGCCGGTTCCCGCATTTGTGCTGGACATCGGTCTTGCCATCTCTTTCGCTCTGGCCATTCTGATGTTGACGGTGGCGCTTTTCATTGAACGCCCGCTCGACTTCTCGGCTTTTCCGACCATCCTGCTGGCCAGCCTGATGTTGCGGTTGTCACTGAATGTTTCTTCGACAAAGCTCATCATCGGGCAGGGCCATACGGGGACGAGTGCAGCCGGGCATGTGATCGAAGGGTTCGCCGATTTCATCATGGGCGGCAACCTTCTGTTGGGGGTCGTGATCTTTCTTGTGCTGCTGATCGTCAACTTCGTCGTCATTACCAAGGGTGCCGGCCGAATGGCAGAGGTTGGCGCCCGGTTTGCCCTGGATGGGATGCCGGGCAAGCAGTTGGCCATCGACGCCGACATGTCGGCCGGTGCGATCTCGCATGCCGAGGCCAAAATGCGGCGGGAACGAGAACTTGCCGAGACGAACTTTTTCGGCTCGCTCGATGGCGTGTCGAAGTTCGTCAAGGGTGATGCTGTGGCCGGGCTGCTCATTACCGGGCTGAACATCGGGATGGGGCTGGTCATGGGGGTTGTGTTCCATGATATGCCATTTGGACAGGCCTTTGAAACATATGCAATTCTCACCGTAGGTGATGGCCTTGTCGCCCAGATTCCCGCGGTGATCATCTCGGTTGCGGCTGCACTTCTTCTGGCGCGCGGCGGGGCCATCGGTGCTGCCGATGTGTCGTTTTTTGCGCAGCTCGGTCGGTATCCCGGCGCGCTTGGCACTGTTGCGGTTCTCATGGCGCTGTTCGCCGTTGTGCCGGGTATGCCCTTTCTGCCCTTCATGCTGGGTGCCGCTGGTTTGGGGTTTGCCGCCTGGCGGGCGCAAATGCGCAAGGCTGAAAACCCTGTCGAACCTGTCGCCGATGCCGGACCTGCCCGGCCCAAACCACTTGGCGATATCCTTGACCTTGACGAGATCCATATCGAGTTTGCGCCGAATCTCGTGGCCATGGCGCTGGACCCGGCCACCGGTCTTGAGGCCCGTATCGCCAACATGCGCAGCCATGTCGCGACGGGTTATGGCGTGATCCTTCCCGAAATCCGGCTTACCGATGAGGCGACCCTTCCTTCGGGTTGTTATCGCATCCGCTTGCAGGGCGTAGAACGGGTGCGCGACCGTCTGCTTCCGGACCGTGTCCTTGTGCTTTTGTCCGACGGCGTGCCTGCGCCCGATGGCATCGACGTGCGTGAGCCTGTTTACGGTGCACCCGCCCGCTGGATCCGGCTGGACGATCAGGAAGAAGCGGCTCTCTTGGGGCTCACCGTTGTTTCCCCGCCCGAGGTGCTTGCAACCCACCTGCTCGAGGTCATCCGGTCGAACCTGTCGCGCCTGCTGTCCCTGCGCGGCCTGCGCCGGCTTCTTGATGAATTCGTGACGCTTTCAGATGCGCAGCGGGCCGAAGCGAACAAGCGCCTGCTTGATGAACTGATCCCCGAAAAGGTGCCGGTCGATCTGCTGCTTCAGGTCTTGCGGTTGCTGTTGGAGGAGCGAGTCTCGATCCGGAATCTGCCCCTGATCCTCGAGGCGACGGCCGAGGCGCGCAGCCTTGGCCAACCCGAGGCGATCTGTGAACATGTCCGCCAGCGCCTGGGATTTCAGCTGGTGGCAGACCTGCGTCGGGAGGATGGCACCATCCCCCTGATCCAACTGGCCCCCGAATGGGAGAGGGTCTTTGGCCAGTATCAGATCGACAGTGATCGCGGTTTGCCGACCGTCGCTCTTCCGCCCGATCAGTTCGCGCGCCTTGCCAATGGTTTGGCTGACCGGATAAACCGTGCGGTCGAAACCGGCGTTTCTCCTGCGCTGGTGACATCCTCGCTGCGGCGCAGGTTCTTGCGCACGGTCCTTGCGGCAAAGGGCGCAACAGCCCCGGTCCTGTCCTATGAGGAAATCGGAATCGAGGCGCGTCCGGCCATGGTTGGACTGGTGCCGCCATGACGCTTGACCTGTCGCATATTGCCGAACTTGTCGGGATCGGTCAGGCGCTTCTGGCTAGCGCCGTTCTGGTCTTTCTGCGCATCGGCGCAGCGCTTGCCCTGCTTCCGGCTTTTGGTGAACAATCGGTGCCTCAACGCGTGCGGCTGGTGATTGCGCTGGCCTTCACGGCTGTCGTGGCCCCGGCTGTTGCAACGTCCATGCCTGCAGAGCCGCGCCTGCTTCATGCCGCAGCTGAAGTTGTGGCAGGGCTTGCGCTGGGTGCGGTGTTCCGCCTGATGATCCTTGCACTTCAGATTTCCGGCTCGATCATTGCACAGGCAACGTCGCTTTCGCAAATGGCGGGCTCCGCCATGGCCGAACCGCAACCTGCCGTTGGTCAGGTCCTGATGGTTTCCGGTCTGGCCCTTGCGGTGATGGCGGGGCTGCATGTCAGACTGGCCGAGGCCTTGATCCTGTCTTATCGGCTGCTGCCGCCCGGTGCCTTCCCCAGCGCGGCGGAATTCGCCACATGGGGTGTGGCGCAGACGGCCCGGGCCTTTTCCCTTGGCTTTTCACTTGCCGCGCCCTTTGCCATCGCGTCCCTCATGTACAACCTTGCACTGGGCGCCATAAACCGGGCGATGCCCGCGCTGATGGTGTCCTTCATCGGGGCGCCCGCGCTTTCAGCCGGAGGTCTCGCGCTTTTGGCCCTTCTGTCGCCTCTTCTCCTGTCCGTCTGGTTTTCGGCGTTGCAAGGGGTTCTCGACAATCCGTTCGCTGTGCCGCCATGAGCGACGAAAACGACGACGACAAGAGTTTTGAGCCGACAGAGCGGCGCCTTGAACAGGCCCGTCAGCGCGGCGAGATTGCCCGGTCACCCGATCTCTTGGTTGCGGCCGCACTTGGGGGCTTTCTTCTGGCCATCCTGATCGGCGGTAGCGGCGTTCTGATCCATGGCGGCGAGATCGGCCAGACGCTGATCGCCAGGGCCGACCGGATTTCGATCCAGATCATGGCGGGCGGGCGGGCGGTGGTTGGTCCGGTTCTGGGGGCGTATTCCCTGGCGCTGCTGCCCTTGTTTGTCATCCCCTTTGCTGCCGTCCTTTTCGCGCTTGTCGTGCAACGCGGCCTGATCTTCACCCCTGACAAACTTATCCCGCGTCTGTCGCGTCTTTCACCAATTGCAGCGGCCAAGCAGAAGTTCGGTCTGGATGGGCTTTTCAGCTTTGCCAAGAGCATGGCGAAAATGATTGCGGTCGGCTTTGCCCTTGTCATTCACCTGTCGATGCGGGCCGACGATATTGCCGCCAGTCTGGCTCTTGCGGCTGCGGGCGCGATCGAACTGATGCTGCAGCTCATGATCGAGTTCCTGGTCATCATGCTTGCGCTTGCCGCGGTTTTCGGTGTCGTCGATCTGTTCTGGCAGCGCTACCAGCACCTCAAGCGCAACCGCATGTCGCGGAAGGAAATGATGGATGAGACGAAAGAGAGCGAGGGCGATCCGCACGCCAAGGGCGCGCGTCGGCAGCGCGGTCAGGAGATTGCGCTGAACCGCATGTTGCAGGATGTGGCAAAGGCGGATGTCGTGATCGTGAACCCGACGCATTATGCTGTCGCCCTGCGCTGGAAGCGCAGCGACAAGCATGCCCCGGTCTGCGTGGCCAAGGGCGTGGACGAGGTGGCTGCCCGGATTCGCGAACGCGCGGCCCTGTCCGGGGTGCCCTTGCACTCTGATCCGCCGACAGCGCGCGCGCTTTTTGCGGCGGTCGAGATCGGTCAGCCGATCCAGCCCGAACATTACCGGCCGGTCGCTGCCGCCATCAGGTTTTCCGAGGCGTTGCGTCAGCGCAGCAAGGGGGGCGTATGAAGAACGAGGATCTGAAGAAGCTGAACCGTCTGGCAAATCTGCAGTTGGACCATCGGCTGGCGGTGCTCAAGGCGGCCATCGAGGCAAAAACCCGAAGCGAGGCTGCGTTGGCGGCGCTTTCCCAACCAGTCGATCCCCAACCGGGGCTGGTTGGTGCCGCATCCGATCTTGCCGCCATGGCCTATCAGCGCTGGGCCGATCTGCGTCGTGCCGAGATCAACCTGTGCCTTGCACGGCAGACGCATGAGGCGGCGCAAGCCCGATCAGAGGCCGAAATCGCATTTGGCAGAAATGAGGCCTTGCGCGGCCTTGCCTCTCGCGCAGTGCGGGGACGCCGACCAGAGTGAAGCTGGACGGTCGCCCCCGGGGCGCGTTCAACTGTCCTGCCGGGCAATGTCGCTGATGAGAATGTCGCGCACCGTTTCGCCAAGAACCTTCTGGGCCGTTTCAAGAAGGGCCTTGCGGAGGAAGATCAGATTCGAGCCATCCGTGAATGACCCCTGAAATCCCCCGGCATTCGCGTGATCGAACAGGACCTGCAGAAAGGCATCCCGCAGTTTCGGTTCGCGGGCGTAGACATCCTGACTGAGACCGGGTGAGATCTCCAGGCTCAGCGACAGGATCACCAGCGAGATGACCCTGCCTTTGTCCATCACCGGAACGACGAACTGGTTGTTCAGCTTGACATATTCGGGCGGAACCTCGGGTTCGGCATCCTCGGCCAGATCGGGCGCGTCGTTGCCCTCTTCGGGCGCGGTCTGCTCGGGGGGCGGCCGCAGGAACAGCCCGCCACCGATGCCAATTCCAAGGCCGGCAAGGGCCAGAAAGACGGGAATGAGCTTGCCCAACATGGTGCCTCAGAAGGGAAGAAGGATGTCGGCAACCTGCTGACCATAGCGGGGTTGCTGGACGTCGGTAATCTGCCCGCGGCCTCCGTAAGAAATCCGTGCGCCCGCGATCTTGTCATAGGTGATTTCGTTCTGGCGGCTGATGTCGGCCGGGCGAACATAGCCCGAGATGATGAGTTCGCGCAGTTCGAAGTTGACGCGCACCTCCTGCTGCCCTTCGATCCGCAAGACGCCGTTCGCCAGTTCTTCGACGACAGTCGCCGCAACCCGCAGCGTGAGTTTTTCGTTGCGCGACACATTCCCGCTGCCCTTGTAGCTTGAGGTGCCATTGGTGCTGACAGCCTCGGCCATGCTGGCGCCTTCGGGCATCGATTCATCCAGGCGCTGTGGAATGCCGAACAGTCCGGGCATTCCCATGGATTCGGCCCCCGATCTGTTGCGGCCGGAAGAATTGGAGATCTCGGCCTTGTCGTCGATTTCGATGACGACCGTCAGAATGTCACCGCGCTGGGCGGCCCGACGATCACCGAAGAGAGAGCTTCGTCCCGCCGTCCAGAGCGAGGAGGCATCGGTCGGTGTTTCCGGGGCGAGATCCTCGGCCAGGGGCGTCGAATACATCGCGTGGTGTTGATAGCTGCCCTCCAGCGGGCTGAACTCGGGCGCACGGCCCACTTGCTCCAGTCGCCCACAGGCGGACAAGGCCAGGAAAACGATAATCAATCTGCGCATGCGGTCTTCCTTACGGCAGGGTTGAAGGGCCAACGGTCAGCGTTCCATCCGCCTCGATCCGGCCCGAGACACGGGTTTTCGACATCAGGTTCATTGCCTCGACGACGTCGCCACTGCCTCCACGGGCCAAAGCCCGACCTTCGGTTCGGATGCTCAGACCGCCGGCGCGATAGTTCAGCGTGACGATCTGATTGCGCTCGACGGTGGTCTGAGGTCCGAGGGTCTGGCGCAAGATGGGCCGGCCCGCATAGATGGCCACGCGCGCCTCTTGGCCCAGAGCCTCCTCGGGGGTTGTCAGGGCGCCGGGAATGTCGGCTTCGACCAGCATCATGTCCTCGGCCACAAGCGCCTCGCCCGCCCTGATCGTCCTCGCGGCCACGACGCTTTCGGCCATCGTGGCGGTGGGCAGGCACAAGAGCAGAACCCGCCACATCACCGCACCTGCGTGGTTGCCGACAGCATCTGGTCGGCGGCGGTGATGACCTTTGCGTTCAGCTCATAGCCGCGTTGGGCCTTGATGAGTTCGGTCACCTCGCGCACTGCATCGACCGAGCTTTCCTCAAGATAGCCCTGACGCAGCATCCCCAAACCTTCCTGCCCTGCAACCCCGGCCATCGGTGGGCCTGAGGCGGGGCTTTCGACAAAGAGGTTTGACCCCATCGCCTCAAGCCCCTTTTCGTTGGTGAAGCCGACAAGGGTCAGTTGCCCCAGAAGTTGCGGTTCGACCTGGCCTTCGAAATAGGCGTAAACCTCGCCCGTGCCGTTGATCGAGACCGACCGGGCATCCGCCGGCAAGGTGATGCCCGGGGCCACGGCATGGCCATCGGAGGTGACGATCAGCCCATCGCCGGTGCGTTTCAGGGCGCCATCGCGGGTATAGGCCGCGGCGCCAGAGGGCAGCGTGACCTCAAGATAGCCTTTTCCCTCGATCGCGACATCCAGATCGCCCCCGGTTGCCGACAATGTGCCTTGCGCCAGAACGACCGACACAGCCGCAGGCCGCACGCCAAGGCCCAGCTGTACCCCGGTGGGCAGCATGGTTCCGTCCTGTGCGGAAATCGTGCCCGGGCGGGCAAGTTGCTGATAATGCAGATCGGCGAAATCCGCCCTT
Source organism: Paracoccaceae bacterium (assembly GCA_023254015.1). GTDB lineage: Bacteria > Pseudomonadota > Alphaproteobacteria > Rhodobacterales > Rhodobacteraceae > Tabrizicola_A. Next base: position 9,199 of record JALQYS010000093.1, on the reverse strand, counting down.
CTGGCATTGTAGCCCGTGGTCGACATGTTCGCGAGGTTGTTTGACACAACATCAACCCGCATTTGCTGGGCACTCATGCCGGTGGCGGCGATTTGCAGGGCTTTCACGGTTTACCTCCCCAGGGTCTGTATGACGCCACGCATCCGTTCATCTTCGGCATCCATGAATCGTTGGCCCATTTCATAGGCGCGCTGCACTTCGATCATCCGGGCAATTTCCGATACGGGTTCGACATTGCTGTCCTCAAGAAAGCCCTGATGAATGCTGGCCCCGTCCAGCGGTTGAACCTCGTCCGCTGTAAATGTGGTCCCGGTCTGATGGCGCAGCGCGGTCGGATCGACCGGCGCCCAAAGGCCCAGCCGCGCAACGGGTTGGCCATTGGTCGAGATCGTTCCGTCCAGCGCCACCGAGACTGCCGAGGCATCAGGTGGAATGAACACCGGCGCGCCACCTTGATCCAGCAGGCGGTGGCCATCGGGGGTCACCAGCTCACCTTCTGCCGAAGGGGTGAAGCTGCCTGCCCGGGTCAGGGCCTGCCCGGTTGGCGTTTCAATCAGGAAGAAGCCCTCTCCCTGGATGGCCAGATCGAAAGTGCCGCCGGTGCGGCTGAGCCCTGCCTGAGACAGGTCAACCAGCCGGGCCGATCCGCTGGCCATCGACAAGGACGGCCCATGGTCCATGCGGGCAACATGTTCGGCAAAGATCACCCCTTCGCGGCGAAAGCCGGTTGTCGACAGGTTTGCGATGTTGTTGGCCACGACCTGCATTTCACGCATCAGGCCGGATTGGCGGGTCAGGGCGGTGTAACCGGCGGCATCCATGGTCAACTCCCCGCGATCAGGGGCACAACCCTGTCGGTAAAGAATGAGACCAGGGTCGCCGACATGAAACTCATCGAGGCCCAGAACACCGCGATCATCAGCCCGGCCTTCGGCACAAAGGTCAGCGTGGCCTCCTGCACCGAGGTCAGCGCCTGAAACAGGCCCACGACAACCCCAGCCACCAGCGCCACGCCCAACAAAGGCGTCGAAATCAGCACAGAGGCCCAAAGGCCCTGCCGCAGCACATCAAACAGGATTTCCTGCGTCATATCGGCATCCTCAGGATCTCCTGATAGGCCTCCACCACCTTGTCGCGCACGGTGACCACCGTTTCGACGGCCAGTTGGCTGGAGGCGAGGGCCTGCGCCAACGCATGGGGGTCCGCCCCTCCGGCCATTGCGGCGCGGGCGGTCTGTTCGCCCTGCACCAGGGTTTCGGCAAAGTTGCTCGCAAAGCGTGCAAATCCGGCTTCCGCCGCGCCAGCGTTTGGCGCGGCGGCATTGCGGGCCTGCGCATAGCTTTGCGTTGCAAGTGAGGTTCTGACGTCCATTCCAAAGCCCTCTTATCGACGCAGAAGATCGAACAGGCTTTGCGTCATTTGCCGCGCCTGATCGAACATCTTGAGATTCGCCTCATAGCTGCGCTGCGCTTCGCGCGCGTCAGCGATTTCGATCACCAGATCGACGTTCGATCCATCATAGTGACCGGTTTCATCTGCCAGCGGGTGGCCGGGGTCGTAGACCCGCAGCAATTCGCCGCGGTCCAGCTTCACCGGGCCGGCCTTTACCTGCCCGGTTTGCATTTCTTCTTGAAAAGACAAGATTTTCCGGTGGTAGCCGGGGGTATCTGCATTGGCGATGTTCTCGGACAGATGCCGCAGGCGCATGGCCTGGGCCTCCATGCCCGAGGCCGCGTAGGAGAGGGATTTCAACAGATCGCTCATCCATGCCCCCTTACTTGCGGCCAAGGCTGGCGCGGACGATGTCCGAGGTGTTGCGATAGATGGCCAGTGCCATTTCATGGTCTTGCCGCGCACTTGCGGCCTTGACCATTTCCTGTTCCAGAGAAACCGAATTGCCGTTCGGCGCCTCCATCCCCGGACTTTTGCGCGGGGACATCAACGCTTCGGCGGGAAGGCCGCCAAGATGGCCGGCGCGCGTCTGCCGCAATTCACCTGGGCTGGTTGCGCGATAGGCCTCGGCAAAGGAGGGCAGATCCATCGCCTTGAACCCGGGCGTATCGGCATGGGCGATGTTCTGGGCGATCAGGCCCATGCGTGCCCCGGCATGCGAGGCCATCGCCTGTGCCATTGCAGTAAGTTGCAGTTTTTCAAACATTGGGGCTTCTCCCCTTGCCTCTTTCATCAAGGCTTAAGGGTGATTCCTTTAGAAAAGGTAAGGAACAAAGGGAGAATCTCATGGCTGACGTCTTTTCCGCGCTGCGGGCACAGATTGCGGAGGTTCAGGTTGCCGTGCCGGTGGGGCGGATTGCCGGGCTGTCCCGCGGGACAGTCGAGGTTCGCGGGCTTGAGCAGCGGGCGCGACTGGGAGACAGGTTGCGCATCGGCGCCATGGGCGGAGAGATCATCCGCCTCTCGCCGCAAGGTGCGATTGCGCTCGCTGACGGGGTGACGGATGGCCTGCCGATCGGGGCGCCGGTCGAATTGGTCGGCCCGGCCGAGATTGCGCCTGATGAGGGCTGGATCGGCCGCATCGTTGATCCGTATGGGCGCCCCTTGGACGGAAGGCCGCTGTTTCGCGGCCCAAATGCACGGGCCTTGCAAGCCGCGCCCCCGCCCGCCGCGTCGCGCCGGGCGCTGGGGGAACGCCTTTCAACCGGAGTCGCGGTGTTCGACACGCTGCTGCCTCTGGTGCGGGGACAGCGGATCGGCCTTTTTGCCGGGTCAGGTGTGGGGAAATCCTCGCTTCTGGCCAAATTTGCCCGTGGCGTGGCGGCCGATCTGGTGGTGATCGCGCTTGTCGGCGAACGTGGGCGCGAACTGCGGGAATTCACGGAAAGGGTTCTCGGACCAACCGGAATGGCACGGTCGGTCGTGGTGGCGGCAACCTCGGACCAGTCGCCTCTGGCGCGCCGCCGTTGCGCCTTGACCGCCATGGCGGTGGCCGAACACTTCCGTGATCAGGGGCTGCATGTGTTGTTTCTGGCGGATTCGATCACCCGCTTTGCCGAGGCCCATCGCGAAGTTGCCCTTGCCGCAGGCGAAGTGCCCGCCCTGCGTGGGTTTCCGCCCTCGCTCAATCAGGCGATCATGGGGCTGGCCGAACGCGCGGGGCCGGGACCGGAGGGCGCGGGCGATATCACGGCGGTCTTTTCCGTGCTGGTTGCCGGGTCCGACATGGAGGAGCCGGTGGCCGATATTCTGCGCGGCGTTCTGGATGGCCATGTGGTGATGGACCGCAAGATTGCCGAACGCGGTCGCTTTCCGGCGATTGATCTGCTGCGCTCGGTCTCGCGCAGCCTGCCAGCTGCAGCCAACGACGAGGAAAACCGGCTGATCGCCGAGGCACGCCGGCTGCTGGGGGCCTGGGATCGCGCCGAGATGATGATTCAGGCCGGGCTTTACGCCAAGGGCAGCGATCCGGCCATCGACGCCGCGATCAAGATCTGGCCGGCTCTGGATGCCTTCCTGGCCGAGGATGCGCCGGCCGACGGCGTTCCGGGCAGCTTTCGTCGGCTTGCCGCCGTTCTGGGCCAGTAGCCGTTTGGCCGGCGGCTATGACTGCCGGCTTTTGGCACATCTTCGACCGGCTCTGCGCTCTGAACCGAGCAAGGCCGCGTGGAACGCGCAGCGCGAAAAGGGGGGCCTGCCGCGTGGTCACGGCTTTCGCCGATGGCCGCCCGGAACCCGGCTGAGAAAACCCGGTGGGCGTTTGGCCACCCAGTCCAGAAACGGCCGCAACCGGTCAGACCCGCGCAGGGCCTCGACCGTGGGAAAGCTGCGCGCCAGTTCCGCTTCGGTAAAGCGTGCGTGCACCTCCTTGTGGCAGATGTGGTGCAACAGTACCACTTCGCCCCCTTTGCCGCCCTTCAGCCGCGGCACCAGATGATGCAGGCTTTGCGGCACATCCGGTGGAATGGGGCGCAGGCACAGCGGGCAAAGCGGGTCTGTCATCTTGTTTCCAACCTGATCTGGTGTCACAGGATGGCGCGGCTTTGGACCAAGACAAGGGCCGGCGCGTAAGGGGTGAAAAAGATGGAAGGACAGGGCGATCTTGCCGCAAAACTGACCGGCTGGCTGCAACAGGCGGGCGACATCACTCTGGGCTGGCTCTTGTCTCCGGCCGCTTGGTCGCAATTCGCCCTTCTGGCCGTAGCGCTGGTTGCCGCGCGTCTGGCGACGCGCCGTGCCAGCCCCATCGTTACCCGCTTTGTCGACCCCGGAGAGAAAACCGGCCATATCGCCAATGCCCGCCGCTTTGCCCTGCGCTTCTTGCCGCTGATCCTGCCGCTTGTCGCCTATGGCCTGACCGCGCTGGGCGAAGAGATCACCCGGGCCACCTTTGGCTCGGGCGAGGTGATCGCCTTTGGCAAACGCCTGTTCATCTTCCTTGCCGCCCGGATCTTCGTGCGCGAGGTTCTGACCGACAGTTTCCTGCGCCTCTTGGGCAAGTATGTGCTGATCCCGGTGGCCGCCCTTTATGCGCTGGGTTTGCTGGACGACATCACCACCCGGCTGGAAGAGACCATCATCACCCTGGGCAACATCCGCTTTTCGGTCATGGCGCTGATCCGCGGGGTGATCGCCGGGTCGGTGCTGTTCTGGCTGGGAAGCTGGTCGAACCGGCAAAGCGCCAGCTATATCAAGGCACAGGAAGAGCTGCGCCCCGCCACCCGCGAGCTGGCCGTCAAGGCGGTAGAGGTGATGATCTTTGGCGCGGCCTTTCTGCTGCTCTTGTCGATCATGGGCATCGATCTGACCGCCGTCGCCGTTCTGGGCGGGGCCTTGGGCGTCGGCGTCGGCCTTGGCCTGCAACAGATTGCCGCGAACTTTGTGTCGGGCATCATCCTGCTTGTCGAAGGCCAGACCACCGTCGGCGATTACGTCGAGCTGGATGGCGGCGAGAAAGGCACCATCGTCAAGATGACCGCCCGCGCCTGTGTGCTGGAAACCTTTGACGGCAAGTGGATTGTCGTTCCGAACGACCATTTCATCACAACGCGGGTGGTGAACTATTCCGATCAGGGCAGCGCCAACCGCTATGAGGCGCCGTTTTCGGTCAGCTATGACACCGACATCAACCGCGTGCCCGGGATCATCGAACAGGCCGTCGGCGCCTTGCCTTTTGTCTTGCAGGCTCCTGACGGGCCGGATTGCGAATTGCGGGGGTTTGGCGAAAGCAGCGTCGATTTCGCAGTGGAATACTGGGTTTCCGGCATCGACGACGGCAAGAACAAATACGGCTCGCAGGTGCTGTTCGCGATCTGGAACGCGCTGAAGGCTGAAGGCATCGAGATGCCCTATCCGCATCGGGTTGTCGAAGTGAAGGGTGCAAGACTTGGTTGAGGCGCTGGTCATCGGGGCAGGCCCCGCCGGGTTGATGGCGGCCGAAGAACTGGCCCGCGCCGGGCGCCGCGTGCTGGTCGTCGAGGCCAAGCCTTCACCGGCGCGGAAATTCCTGATGGCGGGAAAATCGGGGCTGAACGTGACCAAGGATCAGCCGCCCGAGGCCTTTCTTGCCGCTTATGACTGCCCTGAAAAACTGCGCCCGATTCTGGCCGATTTCGGCCCCGACGCGGTAAAGGCCTTTTGCCGGGGCCTTGGGCAAGAGGTGTTCACCGGCTCTTCCGGGCGGGTATTCCCGGTGGTGATGAAGGGCTCGCCCCTGCTGCGGGCGTGGCTTGCACGGCTGGCCGGGCTTGGGGTGGAGTTGCGCAGCCGCTGGCGCTGGACGGGGTTTCAGGGCAAGGCCCTAACCTTTGACACCGCCGAGGGGCCTGAAACCCTGCGCCCGCGTGTTACCGTTCTGGCACTTGGCGGGGCGAGTTGGGCGCGTCTGGGGGCGGATGGGGCTTGGGTGCCGTGGCTGGCCGAACGGGCGGTCGACGTGACGCCCTGGCAGCCCGCCAACATGGGCTTTGTCGTGGACTGGTCGCCCCATATGGCCCGCCATTTCGGGCAAGCGATCAAGGGCGCGGCGCTTATGGCCGGGGGTCTGCGAGAGCGCGGCGAGTTTGTCCTTTCGGCCAAGGGGGTGGAAGGCGGCGGGATCTATGCCCTGAGCCGCGTCTTGCGGCAGGGGGGGGCATTGACGATCGACCTCATTCCAGACCTGCCGCAGGCCGAGATCGCTGCGCGTCTATCCCGGATGAAACCGGGCGAAAGCACTGCGAACCGGCTGCGGAAACTGGGCCTGCCCCCGGCCACCGTTGCGCTGGTGATGGAATGGGGGCGTGGCATGGACGTTGCGCAGGCGGTCAAGGCATTGCCCGCCCGGCTGCAAGGCCCCCGCCCGCTGGACGAGGCGATTTCTGTCGCCGGGGGGGTCGCATGGTCCGCCGTGACCGGGGATCTGGAGCTCAAGTCCCTGCCCGGAATTTTCGTCGCGGGCGAGATGCTGGATTGGGAGGCCCCGACTGGTGGCTATCTGCTGACGGCCTCATGGGCCACGGGCCGTTGGGCTGGCCGGGCGGCGGCCAGAATATGAAAAGGGCCGGCCCCGATGGAGCAGGCCCTTACGATTCTGGCAATTGCGTTCTGGCTTGGGGGATCAGCCCTGAAGCAGGCGCTTCAGCAGGTTCAGATCGTCATTCAACTGGCTGTCGGTGGCCATCAGCTCTTCAATCTTCTTGACCCCATGCATGATGGTCGTGTGATCCCGCCCACCGAAACGGCGGCCGATTTCCGGCAGGCTGCGCGGGGTCAGCTGCTTGGCCAGGTACATTGCCACCTGCCGGGGCCGGGCGATGTTGCGCAGCCGCTTGGGCCCGATCATGTCAGACAGGCGGATGTTGTAATGCTCGGCCACCTTGCGCTGGATTTCCTCGATCGTCAGCTTGCGATCCGAGGCGCGCAGAATGTCAGCAAGGCAATCCTGCGCCAGTTCCAGCGTGATTTCGCGGCCCACAAGCGAGGCAAAGGCGAAAAGGCGGGTCAATGCCCCTTCCAGAACGCGAACGTTTGTGGTGATGCGATGGGCCAGGAAATCCAGCACACCGGGGGCAATCTGCAAGCCGGGGTATTGCTGGCGGTAGGTCTCGGCCTTTTGCTGCAGGATGCCAAGACGCAGTTCGTAATCGGTGGGATGCAGGTCCACGACCAGCCCGCATTGCAGGCGGCTCTTGATACGGTCCTCCAGATCCTTGATCTCGCCCGGCGCGCGGTCGGCCGAGATGATGATCTGCTTGTTCTGGTCAACCAGGGCATTGAAGGTGTGAAAGAATTCCTCTTGCGTGCTGTCCTTGCCGGCGATGAACTGCACGTCATCCACCATCAGCACATCGACCGAGCGGAAGATTTCCTTGAAGTCCATGATCTGCTTGTCACGCAGGGCTTGCACGAAGCGATACATGAATTGTTCTGCCGACAGATACAGCACCCGCAGATCAGGCTGACGGACCTGCAATTCATGGGCAATGGCATGCATGAGGTGGGTCTTGCCAAGGCCAACCCCACCATACAGGAACAGCGGGTTGAAGGTGACGGGCCCGCCCTCGGCCACCCGGCGGGCGGCGGCATGGGCCAGTTCATTCGGCTTGCCCACGACGAAACTGTCAAAGGTAAAGCGGGCGTCCAGCGTGGCGCCGGGCAGTTCCTCGTCATTGGCGGCGCGGCGGGACAGGCGCGGTGCCGGTTTGGCCGGCGCCGAAGCCGCCGCCCGCACGGCGCGCGGCTGGCTGACCTGCGGCACGAAGAATTCCACGCGCGAGACGTCCTGCCCAGAGGCATTCAGCTGATGCAGGATGTGGTCGGAGAAATTGCGCGACACCCAATCCCCGAAGAACGAGGTCGGCACTTCAAAACGCGCGACCGAGCCTTGCAGCTCTGCCAGACGAATGGGTTCGATCCAGGTCGTGTAGTTGTTACGGCCGACGCGCTTGATCAGGTCTTCGCGCAGCTTGCCCCAGGCCTCATTCGTCATTCGTTCTTCCGCCTCTGGCGCTGACCCCAACAGCCGGGCCGCGCCTTGATCTTGTTGTTTCATCTTCCAAGCGAGCCACATCAGACCGGCAAACGCCGGCCCTGGAACACAGGACGCAAGAACAAGCCACCAGAGAAGCTCTCTGATGCCCGTGACTTGCATTTGTCAGACCGCGAACGCAGCAGACTGTCCAACGCGATGATCTTGAACGATTTTCCCTTTGTTTTTCCGGTCATACTTGGCAGCAACCGGCCGGGTTTTCGTTCAGGGTCGCGTTTTGTCCCCCAGGTCGAAGTGAATCGCATGGGCAAGCTAGCAAGTCGTCACGAGCGGGTGCAACCGAACTATGCGCTTGACAGAAAAACGGCCGCCGGGAATCGGAAGGCCTGTGCAAAATGGCAACGCCGGTCTGGAAAAGGCCCGGAAAGCCGGCGTCAGGGTGGGAAAAGGTGGCGGGAAAATGACGAAGGGCGCCCCTTGCGGGACGCCCTTGCGAAGAATCGGTCAGGCCGGTCTCAGGCCTTGGGCGCAGCCAGCGCTTTGACGCGCGAAGTCAGGCGCGACATCTTGCGCGACGCGGTGTTCTTGTGCAGCACACCCTTGGTCACACCGCGCATCAGCTCGGGCTGGGCGGCGTTCAGGGCCGCCGCAGCAGCATCTGCATTGCCCGAGGACAGAGCCTCTTCGACCTTGCGCAGGAAGGTGCGGATGCGCGAGCGGCGGGCTTTGTTGACGTCTTGACGAGCCTCGGACTGGCGGGCGCGCTTTTTGGACTGGGCAGTATTTGCCATCGGTATGGTATCCCTTGGGGTCGGTTCAATTCTATCGCGCAAAAGCCCCAAGGCCCCCTCAAAGATGAAGGGATGATTCTTGCCAAAGCGGGCCCACACGCATGTACCGCAGGCCTATAGGGCAAGCGGATGCAAAAGGAAACCATAAATCCGCGTCTAGCGGTCCTTGAACGCCGCGGGGCGCTTTTCAAGGAAGGCGGCCATGCCTTCCTTCTGATCCTCGGTCGCAAACATGGCGTGGAACATGCGGCGTTCGAACAAAAGCCCTTCGCGCAGGCTGGTTTCCTGCGCACGGTTGACCGATTCCTTGACCGCCATCACCGCGACCTGCGATTTCTGGCCGATCTTGGCGGCGGTTTTGAGCGCATCCTCGACCAGTTCGGCCGCAGGCACCACGCGGCTGACCAGTCCGCAGCGTTCGGCCTCGGCGGCGTCCATGAAGCGCCCTGTAAGATGCATCTCCATCGACTTCGATTTGCCAACAAAG